>JAVRPF010000089.1:0-3852 GCA_032162385.1 Mycobacterium sp. | reverse complement strand
TCGTCTCGCCCGTCAGCCGCCTGGCTACAACTTCACGATCGGCCGGATCCTCGCGATCTACTCCGGCCTGATGGTGACGCTGCTGCTGGCGGCGCTCGACCAGACGATCGTCGCGACGGCCCTGCCGACCGTGGTGTCCGACCTGGGCGGCGCAGGCCACCAGGCGTGGGTGGTGACGAGCTACCTGCTGGCGTCGACGGTCGTCACGGCGATCGTGGGCAAGCTCGGCGACATGATCGGCCGGAAGACCATCTTCATCGCCGCCGTGCTGTTCTTCATGCTCGGTTCGGTGCTCTGCGGCCTGGCCGGCTCGCTGCCCATGCTGGTGGCGGCTCGCGCGCTGCAGGGCGTCGGCGGTGGGGCCATCATGGTCACGGCGACCGCGGTGATCGGCGAGGTCATTCCGCTGCGCGAACGCGGCAAATACCAGGGCGCCCTCGGTGCGGTCTTCGGCGTCACGACGGTGATCGGCCCGCTGCTCGGCGGATTCTTCACCGATCACCTGAGCTGGCGCTGGGCGTTCTGGATCAACGTGCCCGTGGCCATCGTCGTGCTCGTGGTCGCGGTCATCGCGATCCCCAACCTCGGCAGGATGGCGCGCCCGGTCATCGACTACGCCGGAATCGTCCTGGTCGGGCTGGGCGCCACGGGCCTCACCCTGGCCACCAGTTGGGGCGGCAGCACCTACGCGTGGGGTTCGCCGATGATCATCGGGCTCTTCGTCGGGTCCCTGGTGGCCATCGGCGCCTTCATCGCCGTCGAACTGCGGGCTCAGGAACCGATTCTGCCGATGCGGCTGTTCCGCGAGCCGGTCTTCGCCGTCTGCTGCGGGCTGTCCTTCGTCGTCGGTTTCGCGATGCTCGGCGCGTTGACCTTCCTGCCGACCTTCATGCAGTTCGTCGACGGCGTCTCGGCCACCACGTCGGGCCTGCACA
This sequence comes from Mycobacterium sp., assembly GCA_032162385.1. Taxonomy (GTDB): domain Bacteria; phylum Actinomycetota; class Actinomycetes; order Mycobacteriales; family Mycobacteriaceae; genus Mycobacterium. Next base: position 2,917 of record JAVRPF010000089.1, on the reverse strand, counting down.
CCTTGCCGATGGTGGTCGGGCTGCTCACGATGTCGATGAGCAGCGGCGTGATCGTCGGCCGCACCGGGCGCTACAAGATCTTTCCTGTCGCCGGAACGGCCGTCATGGCAGTCGGTTTCGTCCTGCTGTCCCGGATGGGGCCGGATACGTCGACGTTGGTGCAGTCGCTGTATCTGGTGATCTTGGGTGCGGGGATCGGCATGAGCATGCAGGTGTTGGTGCTGATCGTGCAGAACACCGTCGACTTCTCCGATCTGGGTGTGGCGACGTCCGGCGTCACGTTCTTCCGCACCATCGGTAGCTCCTTCGGTGCGGCCGTGTTCGGCTCGCTGTTCAACAACTTCCTGCACAGCCGGGTCGGGGACGCCCTCGCGAAGAGCGGCGCACCACCCGAGGCGGCGCAGTCCCCCGATGCCCTGCACCGGTTGGCCCCGGAGATGGCCGCACCGATTGCGGCCGCCTACGCCGATGCCCTGGACATGGTGTTCCTGTGCGCGGCGCCGGTCGCGGTGGTCGGATTCGTGTTGGCCTTGATGCTCAAACAGGTTCCGTTGCGCAACAACGACGTCAGCACCGCAGCCGACTTGGGCGAGGGGTTCGCGATGCCGACGACGAACTCGCCGGATCAACTGCTGGAGAACGCCGTCGGCCGGCTGATTCGGCACGGCTCAGGGACGCAGCTGCGCGCGATCGCGGAACGTCCGGGAAGCAAGCTCGACATCGGCCGGATGTGGGCACTGTTGCAGGTCTTCCGGTTCGGGCAGGCCGCCGGGCAGGCCAGGCTCGGCGACGTCGCCGAGCACGTCCGGGTGCCACGGGAGATCCTCGAGCCTGCGTTCGACCGCCTCGCCGCCACCGGCTACGCCGAGCGCAGCGGAGACGTCTTCTGGCTGACCCCTGCGGGGGCGCACCAGGTGGAAGTCGTGCGCGCGGACACGATAGATTGGCTCACCCGAGGCCTCGTCCAATCCTCCGGCCTCAAGGCCCGACCGGATCGTGGCCAGGTCAGAGAGGCACTGGAGCGCATCACGCAAGACGTTCTGGTGCAACGGGATTGGACCGACGACGAGACCCAGGCGATGCGGATGCGTCCTCCGCGTAGGGCGCCGCAGCCGCCGCAACGACCTCCGGCGCCCCTCCCGCCGCGGCCGCCTGCGTTCTACCCCGGGCCACGGACGAGACCACGCGAACCCGCGGAACCGCCTACCACCCGGCTACTGCCGCCCGGACCGCCGCCTCGAGGTCCGCGACCTCCGCATCGGTAGGAGCTCAGGTGGTGGGTGCAATGCGGTCGGCGGCGAATCCCGCTGCCTGACCGGCCATCCCGTTGAACGTGTACGAGACGTGCGCCATGGTCGGTAGGCCGCCCGGAGTGCCGTCGCAGATGGTGTCGCCCTGTGCGCACAGGTCGATGGTCTTGGACGCATATTTCGGGCCGACCGTCAGGTCCGGGGCGTCGTACTGCGTGAGAAAGGCCGGCGATGGCTTGCCGAAGAACGTGACGGCAGCGACGTGGTCGGCGACCTTGGGCGGCAGCGGCGCGGGCACCATCGATGCGGGAACGCCAGCCGGCACCTGGGCCGCCGTGACGTATGCGGCGACGGCGGCGCCCTGGGAGTAGCCGCCGAGCACGATCTTGGTGCCTGGGCAGTTCGCGGCCGTGGACTGCACGTGAGCCCCGGCGTCCCGAACCCCGTCGACGACGGTCTTGGCGAATGCTTCGCGATCTGCGAAGTCGCCGCTCGCCGCGTAGTCGACCGGGTAGACGTCGACCGACTTTGACCCCAGTTGCGCACGCAACGCGTCGACGAAGGACTGGCCGACTCCGCCGACGCCGGGTGGCTCGCCGGTGCCACGCGCGAAGACCACCTCCACGTCGGGGCACGGCGCGGCCGACGCGGGTGGGGCCCAATTACCGACGAGGGTTGCTCCGGCGGCGACGACGGCCGCCCCGAGCACCCGTGCTACTTGGCTAGCTTTCATCTGGCGTTAGTACCCAAGTGTTTGCCAGCTTAACCGTGCCCTAGTTCGACGGCTGGTCGTCCTTCCCGCTCTGGAGCACGTTGACGTGGGGTTGGGCTTCACCGACAGCGCCCCGACGAACGGATGCTCGAGCGCGAAGATGAGATGCATGACGAAGCCCATGAGCCCGGCCGTCGGGGCCACGGCACAGGCATGAGCAAAGAGATCCCGGGTGCCGAACAGGAAGGTGAACGCCATCACGACGGCGCCGCCGCCGATGAGCAGCACCCAGAGCTGACCGGGGATCGCCGACTCGCTTGTGGAAACCCGTAACTTGCGGTTGGCGCTGAGGAGATCTGCTGCGACCCAGCCGGCTTCGTTAGTCCACATGTCGAAGAGTCCGGGCGTCAGCCCGAGAGCTCTTCTGGTGGTGGTGCGGGTCCGCCGGGCTTGCCGGGGTGTGCGGGGTTGTCGTTTCCCCATGGGTCGAATGGTTCCGGGTCGCAGTCCCCGACTTGGTCGGGTTCCGGTGGTGTGGGTGCGCCGATGGTGTCATCGGGCAGCGCTTCGGGGTCTTCGGGTGGGTGTAGGAGTCGTTCGGGGCGGTGGTAGTGGTTGATGCGGGCTTGCCCGGTGTCCAGATGTGGTGGCGGTGTCCATTCGACTTCGTGGTTTGCGTTGATGCGGGTGGTCCAGCCGCCGGGGCCGACCATCCGGTTGTCGGGGCCGCAGGCCAGGGCGAGGTCGTCGACGTTGGTGTTGCCGCCGTCGATCCAGTCCTTGGTGGCGTGGTGGACCTGGGAGCCGTAGGCGCCCACGGTGCAGCATGGTTTGGTGCAGCCGCCGTCGCGGGCGATGAGCATGATGCGTTGGGCCGGGGACGCGGTGCGGCGGCCCCGGTACAGGTCCAGGGCGGACCCGGTGGCCTGGTCGAACACCGCGAGGTGGTGGTTGG
>JAVRPF010000088.1:0-7814 GCA_032162385.1 Mycobacterium sp. | reverse complement strand
CCACGCAGACGGTGGAAAGTTCCCCGACGTCACCGCCGTGCGCGCAGAGCTCGTCCGCCAGGGGACCTACCTCACTCGCCCATAAGATTCTCCCCCACCCGTTGCCCGCAGAACCTGCGCCGGTGTGCCTTGCCTTCATCGCTTCATGTTCTTGATCATGCGGGCATCAGGGCCGGGCACCTGAGGATTCCGACACGTTACTGAGAAGCCGCGGCCGACATGTATCTGACAAAACCGAGGTCAATGCCGCCACCCGGCGACATCTTCCGTGAATTCCTACATCGATTTCTGCACGCGGGTCGTTTCGGCAGCCGATTTGCGACCCAGGTGCAGAACGCGCGGTGTAGCGGACGCCGCTCGGGACCCGGCGGTCACATCCGATGTGCGGTGACCGGAGACTGGGACCGCACGTTGAGGCGGGTGCGGTCGGCGCGGAAGAGGTCGACGGAGTACTCCACCGCTCGGCCGTGCTGGTCGTGGCCCGTGCGTTCCAACTTGAGCACCGGTGTTCCGGTCGGCTGGCCCAGCAGCTCGCCCTCGGCGCGCGAGACGCTGGCGATCTCGATGGACTCGTCGGCGACGCAGATCTGAACACCGAACTGGGCGAGCAGGGTGCGGTAGACAGACTTCATCCCCGTCTGCAACAACCCGTCCAACTCCGCCAGCAGGTACATCTGCTCCAGCGACAGCGTCTCCCCGTCGGCGTGCCGCAGCCGCAGCAAGGAGACGACCAGTTCGCCTTCCCCGAGTTCCAGAGCACTCCTGGCGCCGAACGGCGCTGGGACCAATCCGGAGCTGATCACGGTGGTGCCATCACGAAACCCCTGCTCGCGCAGGATCTCTGGAATACCCTTCACGGTGTTCAAACTCCGTAGGATGCCGTGGCCGTGGCAGAACGTCCGCGCCGCCTGCGGTGCGTCGACCTGGGTTGACACCTTGGTCAGGTAGGCGCCGCCAGCACGGCCTCTGACCCGACGGATCACCAGGTCCTGCTCGAGCAGATCCAGCGCCTTGCGCACTGTGGTGCGCGATGTCTCCAATCGCTGCGCCAACACCCGTTCGGTCGGCATACGCGACTCTCCGCGGTCGGCGAGTTCCTCGGCAAGTCGCCGCAGCGCCTCGTGCGCGTGCTCGAGCAACAACATGGTTCGGAACATACCCACGACGACCTACTTGATCACTGGCCGCCCACAGGTGTTACGTGCGCTTAACGCGGCGCCGGACGAACCAGAAATGGTCTAGTCGCATCGTTGGCCCGATGAGCGACCACCGCGCCGAACGCATCAGGCTCGCTCTCGACCTGGCCGAACTCGCCGGAACGATGTCGCAGCAGTACTTCGACAACGGAACCCTGGCAGTCCAGACCAAAAGAGACGGCACCCCGGTCACGGTGGCCGACCGGGAGATCGAGCAGGCGCTCCGCAGGGCGGTGTCGGCGGACTTCCCGGACGACGGCTTCGTCGGCGAGGAGTTTCCCGACACCGAAGGTGACTCCGGCTACCGCTGGATCGTCGACCCCATCGACGGTACGAAGTCCTTCGTCCGCGGTGTCCCGCTGTACGCCAACCTCATCGCGCTCCAGGAGGGCGACGAGATCGTCTTCGGCATCATCAACCTGCCCAGTGCCGGTATCGTCGTCCGCGCCGAGCGAGGTAAGGGCTGCTGGCGCAACGGTGTGCCGGCCCGGGTGTCCAGCCGCGCGGTCCTCGACGGCGCCTACGTCATGGCGACGTGGCTGGAGGACTGGGAACCCGAGGTTGTCGAGGACCTTCGCACGCAGGGAGTGGTTCTGCGCACGTGGGGCGATGCGTTCGGCTACGCCATGGTGGCGTGCGGTTTCGCCGATGCTGTGGTCGACTACACGACACAGCCTTATGACCTGGCGCCGATGCCAGTGATCATCGAGGAGGCCGGTGGGCGGTTCACCAGCCTGGACGGGCGGCGAGTGTTCGACGGTGGCAACGGGATTGCCAGCAATGGGCTGATTCACGACCCCCTGCGCTCGTATGTGACCGCGCCGCAACCAGGAACTCGAGACAGACAAGGGATACGACTATGAAGGCTTTCATTCAAGGGCTCAGTCGGCGGTCCATCGTCATCTTCTTCGGGACGTTGTACGCCATCGCACTGTTGTTCGCACTCTTCCCGCCGCTGTATCTGTGGGGCAGCGGTATCAGATTCCAGATCCTCGGGATCCCATTCGCGATCATGTACTGGATCATCGACGCCGTCGTACTCGGGCTGACCCTGACGGCCTTCTACATCGTTGAAGACATCCGCGGCGAACTCGATGACGACTCGCTGGAACCCCTCGCAGAAAGCCTCGGAGGCTGACATGTGGATCATGCTCGCCATGCTGGCGGTGTTCTATGCCATCGTCATTTCGATTCTGTACGTGACGCAACAGAAGACAACACCGACGTTCGACGAATACGCGGTCGGCGGTCGGAGCTACGGGCCCTGGTATGTGGCGATGAGCTACGTCAACTCGTGGTGGCCCGGTTCGACGTTCATCGCCTTCTTCGGACTGGCCACCGGCGCCGGCGTCTTCGGCCTGTACGGCCTGGCATATTCGAGCCTGGGCGTGGCAATGATGTACTTCATGGCCACCCGCGCCTGGCGCTGGGGCAAGAAGTATGACCTGCGCTCGCAGCCTGACCTGCTGGGCAAGCGGTTCGACTCCTCCGCTGTCAGAATCATCGCCAGCGTCATCGGCATCGTGTCCATCTTCCCCTGGGTGGTCCTCGGAATGCAGGCTCTTGGAACGGTTTTCGAGCTCGCCAGCGACGGTGCATGGTCGGTCACCACCTGTCTGCTCGTCGGACTCGCGGTGATCCTGATCAGGCAGTACTGGACCGTCCGAATGGGCATGCGCGGCTTGATCATGACCGACGCCTTCCAGGGCACGGTCGCGTACGTGTTCTCGGCGATCCTGTGCGTGGTGCTGCTGTCCGGGATCGCCGGTGACCCGATCAGCATCGCCGACTTGAACGATGTCGCAGACAAGTACCTCGTACTGCCCGGTGACGGCGACAAGTACGGACCGTTGTACATCTTCGCGCTGATCTTCACCGGAGTGATCGGATCACTTTGCTGGCCTACGAGTTTCCAGCGCATCTACACCGCGTCCAGCGTCCGGTCGGTGAAATCGGGCACGTTGTGCACGGTGCTGATCTCCGGGGTTTTCTACACCCTGCTGATGCTCGTGGGCATCGCTGCCACAGTCATGCCCGACGTCGTCGCTCACCCGCAGGCCGGTTGGTTCACCATCATGAGCGACTACGGCGGCACCTGGCTGCTCGGCCTCGGTATCACGATCGTCTTCGCCGCATCCATGGGTCACATCGACGGCAGCGTGCAGGTGTGCGGCCTGCAGATCGCCAACGACCTGGTCAACACCAAGAAGCGGCCGCTGTCGGACAAGAGGCTGACCCAGGTCGCGAAAACCTCGATGTTCATATTCATGGCCGCGGCGGGCGTCGTCGCCTACGCCACCTTCAACATGACGCGGCTGCAGCTGCTGGCGCAGATCTCCTATCAAGGTGTCATCCAACTAGCGGTGCCGCTGTTCCTGGGCATCTTCTGGCGGGGCGGTAACAAGCAGGGCGCGGTCGCAGGCATGCTCTCGGGTTTCCTCGTCGCGATGATCCTCACCTGGATCTACCCCGACGACGTCCGCTGGCTCGGCAGTCTGACCGGCGGTATCGTCGGCCTGGTGGTGAACCTCGCGGTCTTCCTGGGTGCCGCAGCGTTCGTCCGCACCGACGATGCCGACAAGGCCCGCGTGGACGCCATGTTCGAAGCCGCGAAAACCAAGATGCGGATCGTTGCGCCCACTCCCCCGGTATCACTCGACGATCAAGTGCACGAGCTGGCCGAAGAGCCCCGATGACCACGGGTCTGACCGAGGCCGCGTTCCTCGCCGACTTCGCCGAACTGTCGGCGATCGGCGCGACCCCGGCGGGCGGGGTGGACCGGGAAGCGGCCACTGCAGCCGACGGCCGGGCGCGGGACTGGTTGCGCGCCTGGTTCATCGAGCACGGACTGCAGTGCCGGGTCGACGCCATCGGCAATATGTACGGCTGCGTCGAGATCGCGGCGGACGCTCCGTACGTAATGCTCGGTTCCCACCTGGACAGCCAACCGACCTCCGGCCGTTTCGACGGGGCCTACGGGGTGCTGGCTGGGGCTTACGCCGCCGCGGCGGTGGCCGCGCAACCCGACGGCGCGCGCTACAACGTCGCGGCGGTGAACTGGTTCAACGAGGAGGGATCCCGGTTCTCGCCCAGCCTGATGGGCAGCGCGGTATTCGTCAGCAAGCTGACCGCCGACGCGGCGCTCGGCACCGTCGGCAGGGACGGCGTCACGGTCCGCGATGCGTTGGGCGACATCGGCTTTCACGGCAGCGATATGCCACCGACAGCCAACTGCTACGCCGAGATCCACATCGAGCAGGGCCGCACCCTCATCGACGAGGACCTCGACATCGGCGTGGTGACCAGCAACTGGGCCGCCTACAAATACGCCATCACCGTGCACGGCGAGCAGTCCCACACCGGGGCCACCCACATGCGATACCGGCGTGATGCGCTGGTCGGCGCCAGCCAGGTGGTGTTGGCGGTCCGGGCGGTTGCCGACGAGTTCGGTCCCGATACGGTGCTCGGCTCCGTCGGGTCATTCACCGTCGAACCCAACTCGCCGGTGGTGGTGCCCGCCCGGGTACGGCTCGCGGCCGACCTGCGCGCCCTGGACGGCGACACCGTCGAAGCCGCCCACCGCTCGTTCCTCGAACGGATGGCGCACATCACGCAGGCCGGTGAAGTCACCGTCGAGATCGAATCCGCCGCCCTGCGACCGTCGACCCGTTATCAGGACTCCGGCATCGCCCTGGCCGGCGCCGTCGCCGACGACCTCGGGTTGCGGTGGCGGGCATTGCCCACGATGGCCGGGCACGATTCGGTCAACCTCAAAGGAGTGGTGCCCACGGTGATGCTGTTCGTGCCGAGCGTGGAAGGCGTGTCCCACAATGAACACGAGTACAGCACCGACGCGCAGATGCTCGCGGGCCTGCACACCCTGACTGCCACCGCCCGGCGCATGGTCGCCGGGGCGCTGGAGGCGGCCGCTGTCACATGAGTGCCGAGATATTGGACGGCAGCGCGGATGCCGTACGCGGCGGATACCGCAGTGGCGCAATGACCCCGGTCGATGTCCTGGAGCACACCCTGGCGCGGATCGAGTCCCGCAATCCGGCCATCAACGCGATGGCCTACGTGGATGCCGGCGGCGCACGTGCCGCGGCGCTGGCCTCGGCGCAGCGCTGGACAGCGGGCACGCCACTGGGCGCGATGGACGGCCTGCCGGTGACGATCAAGGACAGCGTGCACGCGGTCGGGATGCCGTGGCGGCACGGCTGCGCCGCCAATGCGCAACTGGCCGACTCCACCTTCGACGCACCGCCCACCGCCCGGCTGAAAGAGGCAGGGGCGGTCATCGTCGGCAAGACCACGATGCCCGACTTCGGCATGATGGCCGCAGGCGTCAGCTCGCTGTACGGCGTCACCCGCAACCCGTGGGACCTGTCCCGAAGCACCGGTGGGTCCAGCGCAGGCGCCGGGGCGGCACTGGCAGCGGGCATCGGATTCTCCTCGGTGGGCAGCGACATCGCGGGCTCGGTGCGGCTACCCGCCGGGCACTGCGGTCTGGTCGCGCTCAAACCCACCCAGGGCCGGATTCCGCACACTGCGCCGTCCACGATGCGCTCGGCCGGCCCCATGGGCCGCACCGTCGACGATGTGATGGACATGTACGACGTACTGAGCCGGCCCGACGCACGTGACCTGTGGAGCCTGCCACCCGAGGCGTCGCCAGTCGCTCGGGAAGCGTTGGATCCGAACGGTCTTCGCATCGGCGTGCTGACCGAGCTGGGCGGCACCTTCGGTGCTGACGACACGGTGTTGTCGGTGGTCGCCGATGCTGCGGCCGCGTTGCGGGGCGGGGGTGCGACGGTGTCGGCCATGGCACCGGTGTTCACCGATGACCCCTACCCGGCCCTGGACCGGTTGTTCCAGGTGCGGGCGGCAGCCGAACTCGAGTCCATCCGAGAAGACCTGCGCGCGCTGGTGCACCCCGCTATCCGCCAATGGTGTGCGCCCGGCGGCGACTATCGCGCCACCGACTTCACCCGCGAGGGTGAGGCGGTCGCGCGGTCGGCGGAACGCATGCGGGCCGCCTGCGCCGAGTTCGACTACGTGATCGCACCGGTCATCCCGACGGTCGGGTTCGCCGCCGAGGATACCGGACTCGATCCGGCATATCCGTTGGCGCACTGCGGTTTCACCGCCTGGTTCAACCAGACCGCGCAGCCGGCGTCGGCACTGTGCTTCGGCTTCAGCGACGGCATGCCGGTCGGCATCCAGGTGATCGGACCTCGGTTCGCCGACCAGCAGGTGCTGCGACTCACGAAATGGCTGGAAAGCCGGCGGCCCGTGCCGGTCAGCTGGCCAGAACCTGCCGCCGCCCTGCGAACCGGAGGTATCTGAGATGACATCGGCCGGTCCCGCGATCGCGGGATCGCTGCAGTCCATGGGACTGTTCACCGACACGGCCATCACCGCCGACGCAACCCCGACGATGGCCAGCCCGAGTTGGTGGGGCGCCGACTCCGAGTGCTTGGACGTCCGCAGCGCCGACGAATCCAGTGCAATGCCCACGGCTTTCGTGAAGTCGATGATCGGCCATGCGGGCGCGTACATCGACATCTCGCAGGCGTTCGCAGCCGCCACCGAGGCCGGGGAACTAGGAGTCGGGCCAGCGGTGTACGCGTCGGATGCCGCGACCGGGGTGTTGGTGCTGGAGAACCTGGTCGATACCGGCTCGACGGCAACGCTAAACGTGTTCGACGACGATGCCCGGCTGGAACAGCTGATTCGGCTCCGCGAGCGGGTGCGCGAATTCGGCACGATCACCCGCACCGCGACGGTCTTTGACGATATCCGCACCCTGTCGGAACTGGCGGCGGCGAACGCGGTGAGCCTGCCCGCGGACTTCGAGTGGATGACACGGATGCTCGACATGGCTGAAAAGCGAATATTCGCGGCCGGTTTCGACACCACGCCCTGCCACGGCGACGGCAACGTGTCGAACGTCCTGCTGACCGACGAGGGCCGGATGCTGCTGGTGGACTGGGATGTCGCGGCGGTGATGGACCCACTGCAGGATCTCGGCGCACTCCTGGCCGAGGTGCGGCCGTTCGACTCGACCGCGCGGGAGGCGTTCGAGACGGCGTGGGGTAGCTTCGATCAGTCGTTGTTCGACCGGGCCCGCGTCTACGGAGTGGCCGACTGCGTCCGCTGGGGCCTGATCGGTGCCTACGCGGACGCGGCGCGGCCGGGCACCCTCGAATACTCGAAGTTGTCTGACTGGCAGTTCCTGCGGGCGCGGGCCGGGCTGGGCGACATCCACTTCCACGATCGGCTGAGGAACCTGTGACCGTGACCCAGACCGCGCGCGACGCCGCCGGGAACCGGGCGCTCGGCACGGCTCGCAACGAGACCGAACGGCGGGTCGAGGCCGCGGTGGCTGCGATCGATCCGTGGCGGGGCAAGCGCATCGACTATGCCCCGGTGCTTGGGGGTTTGCAGAACAGCAACTGGCGCATCACGGTCGAGGGCACCGATACCCGCTACTTCCTGAAGATCCCCGGCGCAGGCAGTGACACGTTCATCGATCGCGTCCTGGCGAATGAGGCCGCCCGCCGCGCAGGCGAGAAGGGCATCGGCGCGGAGCTGGTCCATTTCGATCCGGACAGTGGT
>JAVRPF010000087.1:0-3872 GCA_032162385.1 Mycobacterium sp. | reverse complement strand
GGAACGGCGTGCCGGTCAGGCCCAGGCGGCGGGTGGCGTCACCGAACGCCTCGCGGATGGCCTCACCCCAACTCTTGGCGTCGCCGCCGTGGTGGATCTCGTCGAACACGACCAGCGTCTTGCGGTTCTCGGTGCGCACCCGGTGCCGGCCGGGAAGGCTGTCCACCTGGGCGTAGGTGACGACGACGCCGTGGTATTCGTCGGAGTTCTGCGCCGAGGAGTTGCTGAACTTGGGGTCGAGCGACAGGCCGATGGCCGCCGCGGCCTGCGCCCACTGCGTCTTGAGGTGCTCGGTGGGCACGACGATCGTGATGCGTTCGACGGTGCCGTCGGCCAGCAGCTCGCCTGCGATGCGCAGCGCAAACGTGGTCTTGCCCGACCCGGGCGTCGCGACGGCGAGGAAATCGCGCGGGCGGGCAGCAAGATACCGCACCATGGCCCGACGTTGCCAGCCCCGCAACGCTTGGGTGCTGGGCGCTGCGAAAGCCCGCACCCGAAGACTCCTATCTGGTCGAAGGGCAGTCTAGGGCAAGGGGTTCCGGCTGTGCATTTCTGCTCGGCGTGTCACTCGGTGAAGCGGCGCGTGTCGGCATGACCGCCCGCGCGCGACCCGCCCGTCGGCCCATTTCGGCACCACTGATCCGGCTTCTGGCCGACTGATGTCGAGCAAACGTGTTTGAGCGAACCCACGACCTGCGGCACCGACCGCGCACAATGGCGGGGTGCAGCTGCCCCGCGCCGAAGACGTCGACCCGTTCGTCCGCGTCTTCGGCACCCGGGTGCACAACTTACGCGGGGTCGACGTGGCCGCCCCGCGCGACGCCCTGGTCGCGTTCACCGGGATCTCGGGGTCGGGCAAGTCGTCATTGGCCTTCGGGACCATCTACGCGGAGGCGCAGCGTCGCTACTTCGAGTCCGTCGCCCCCTACGCCCGCAGGCTGCTGCTGCCAACCGGCGCGCCCAAGGTGGACGACATCACCGGGCTGCCGCCCGCCGTGGCATTGCAGCAGCGGCGGGGTTCGGTGTCGTCGCGATCGTCCGTCGGCACGGTCACGACGCTGTCCAACCTGTTGCGGATGCTCTTCTCCCGCGCAGGCACGTTCCCGCGCGGCTTCACCGAGCGCCTGGACTCCGACGCGTTCTCCCCGAACACCGCCGTTGGCGCCTGCCCCGAGTGTCACGGCCTTGGCCGGATTCACCGGGTCACCGAGGAGACGCTAGTGCCCGACCCGTCGCTGACCATCCGCGAGGGCGCCGTCGCGGCGTGGCCTGGGGCCTGGCAGGGCCAGAACCTGCGCGACATCCTCATCACGCTCGGCTACGACATCGACAAGCCGTGGCGCAAACTTCAGAAGCGGCAACGCAATTGGATTCTGTTCACCGACGAGCAGCCGACCGTCGAGGTCGACCCGAGCCAGCACCCCGTCACGGCCGACTACTACTACAACGGCACCTTCTCCAGTGCGGAGCGGCACGTTCGGCACACGCTGGCGAACTCGCAGAGCGCGATGATGCGCAGGCGGGTGCTGAAGTTCGTCGACAGCGTGGACTGCCCGGTCTGCCACGGCTCCGGGCTGCGGCCCGAGGCGCTCGCCGTCACGTTCGCCGGCCGCAACATCGCCGGGTACGTGACCATGCCGCTCACGGAACTTGCCGACGCGCTTGGGCCCGCTGCGACCCGCACCGACTTCGAAGCCGCATACGAGTCCACCGAGTCGGGCGAGTTGACCGAAGTGGCGACGATGATCGCCGCGGACCTGGTCGCCCGCATCCAGGTCCTCATCGACCTCGGACTCGGCTACCTGACCCTGAGCCGTCGCATCCCCACGGTGTCGCCAGGCGAGCTGCAGCGCCTGCGGCTGGCCACCCAGCTGCGCGCGGGCCTGTTCGGTGTCCTCTACGTCCTCGACGAGCCGTCGGCGGGCCTGCACCCGGCCGACGCCGAGCCGTTGCTCGACGTGCTCGACCGGCTCCGGCGGGCGGGTAACTCGCTGTTCGTCGTCGAGCACGACATGGACGTGGTGCGCCGCGCGGACTGGATCGTCGACGTCGGACCCGGCGCCGGCGAGCTTGGTGGCGAGGTGCTCTACAGCGGACCGGTGGCGGGCCTGGCGGATGTCGCCGGGTCGGTCACCCGCGACTACCTGTTCGGAGACCAGGCACCCGACGTCCGCGTGCCGCGCACACCGTCGGGCATCTTGGCGTTGCGCGGCATCAGCTTTCACAACCTGCGTGATCTCGACGTCGACGTCCCGCTGGGGGTGTACACCGCAGTCACCGGGGTCTCCGGCTCGGGCAAGTCGACGCTCGTCTACAAGGTGCTCGGCGACGTCGTCACGCGCCAGCTGGGCGGCGGCGCGGTCGACCCGGAGACCGACGGCGACGACGGCGACGCCGAGATCGTCGACCTCGATCACGATGCGAGCATCGGCGTGACGGCCGACGGCGTCGAGCAGATCAAGAGGCTGGTCGCCGTCGATCAACGCCCGATCGGCAGGACCCCGCGCTCGACGCTGGCGACCTACACGGGATTGTTCGACGCCGTCCGGCGCGTCTTCGCAGCGACCCCTGCGGCCAAGCGGCGAGGCTGGACCGCGGGGCGGTTTTCGTTCAACGTCGTCGACGGCCGGTGTCCCACCTGCCAGGGCGAGGGATTCGTGTCCGTGGAACTACTGTTCCTGCCCGGCACCTACGGCACGTGCCCGACGTGCCACGGCGCCCGCTACAACGAGGACACCCTCAAGGTGCGCTACCGCGATCGCACCATCGCCGACGTGCTCGCGATGACCGTCGACGAGGCCTCGGAGTTCTTCGCCGACGTCGCGGGCGCGGCGCGGAGTCTGACGACACTGCAGGAAGTCGGGCTGGGGTACCTGCGCCTCGGGCAGCCTGCGACCGAGCTCTCCGGTGGCGAGGCCCAGCGGATCAAGTTGGCCTCGGAGCTGCAGCGGCCCAGGCGCGGACACACCCTCTACGTCCTCGACGAGCCCACCACCGGCCTGCATCCCGCCGACGTGGATCTGCTCGACCGTCAGCTGCACCGCCTCGTCGACGCGGGCAATACCGTCGTGGTGGCCGAGCACGACATGCGGCTGGTGGCAGGCTCGGACTGGGTCATCGATCTCGGGCCAGGTGCGGGCGACGCCGGCGGTCGCGTCGTGGCCGCGGGAACCCCGGCACAGGTGGCCCAGGTGGATGGGAGCCGCACGGCGCCGTATCTGGCAGCCCGGCTGCCGGCCTACTCGACGAAGTAGTTGTCGTTGGCGATGAACCATTCGCGGCGTTCGTCGTCGTTCAACTCGTGGAGCTGCGCGAGGCCCTCGAAGTAGTGCTCACGCGGCGCGCCGGGAGCGAACAGCATGAGGATCGACGCCGGATCGTCGGCCACGTTGCGGAAACCGTGGACGCCGCCGGGCGGGACGTACAGGAAGTCGCCCTGGCCGCCCTGGACCCAGTCACCCCCGTCGTGGAGCTCCATCGTCCCCGACAGCACGAAGAACGCCTCCGACATCGCCCGGTGGAAGTGCGGTCCCGGCCCGCCGGCCTTCGGTGCGAGTTCGACGCGGTACAGGCCGTAGTCGCCGTTGGTGTTCCTTTGGTTGGCCAGGTAGTGGTACTGGACCAGCCCGAAGGAGTCGTAGTCCGGCGGTTGGTCACCGCGGCGCAGCCACGCACTGATCTCGGGGTCGTCCTTGGTGTAGCGGGCCGGGGGATAGGGCGGCACGACGAGCGACACGGGGTCGAGCTTAGGGCCACATTCAGTCGACCGGATAGACCACCTGAGTCAATTCCTCGGACACCGACCACAGTCGGCGCTGCAGATCCAGATCGTGGGACTGGTCGCTCGACGGCACCACCTTCGGGTAGCCGCG
>JAVRPF010000086.1:0-4108 GCA_032162385.1 Mycobacterium sp. | reverse complement strand
TAGGCGACCTCGACGTCGGGGAAGTCCGCCCCCACCTCGGCGACGGTCCGCGACCACAGCGAGCCGGCGAAGGTCAGCACGTTGGTCTTGTGCACCAGCGTCAGGTGCTTGCGCCGCTTGGCCGCTCGCGCGAATGCGTCGCGGACGACGCGCTGCACGCCGAACGCGGTGTTCAGGCTCACCTCGGTGGCCACCTCGTGGGGGGTGCCGACGCGGATCGCGCCACCGGTGCCGGTGTAGGGGCCCTCGGTGCCCTCGCGCACGACTACGAAGTCGATCTCCGGGTCGCCGGCCAACGGGCTGCTCACACCCGGATAGAGCCGGCCGGGCCGCAGGTTGACGTGATGGTCGAGCTCGAAGCGCAACCGCAGCAGCAGGCCGCGTTCCAGCACGCCGCTGGGCACCGACGGATCGCCGATGGCGCCCAACAGGATCGCGTCGTGCCCGCGCAGTTCGTCGACGACGCCGTCGGGCAGGGTCTCGCCCGTCGCGTGATAGCGCCGGGCGCCCAGATCGTAGGAGGTCTTCTCCACACCCGGCAAGACGACGTCGAGCACCTTGACGGCTTCGGCGATCACCTCGGGTCCGATGCCGTCACCGGCGATCACGGCCAACTTCACGACAGGTCCACCTCTTCCAGCGTCACCGCGCCGACGTCGGTGCCGATCGCAGCCAGCACATCGGCAGACACCTGACGGTCGATGCGCAGCATGATCGTGGCGCCAATGCCGTCGGCGTCCTGGCTGAGTTGGGCGGCAAGGATGTTGACGCCCGCGCCGCCGAGCAGTGTGCCGATCTTGCCGAGCGCCCCGGGCTGGTCACCGTAGTTGATGATGAGGTTGACGCCCTCCGCGCGCAGATCCAGGTTGCGGCCGTTGATCTGGACGATCTTCTGCACCAGTTGCGGGCCCGACAGCGTGCCCGCAACGTTGACCGTCGCCCCGTCGGCCGACACCCCGCGCACGTCGACGACGCTGCGGTGGTTGGGGCTCTCCGAGGCAGTGTTGATGGCGGCCTCGACACCCCGCTCGGCGGCCAGTGCCGGGGCGTTGACGAACGTCACCTGGTCCTCGATGACCGCCGAGAACAGGCCGCGCAGCGCCGAGAGCCGCAGCACGTCAACCTCTTCGGAGGCCAGCTCACCGCGCACCTGTACCGAAATCGAGGTCGGCAGCTCGGGCGACAGCGCTCCGACCAGGAGGCCCAGTTTGCGCACCAGGTCGAGCCACGGCGCCACCTCCTCGCCGACGACACCACCGCCGACGTTGACCGCGTCGGGCACGAACTCCCCCGCCAGTGCCAGCTTGACGCTGGCTGCCACGTCGGTGCCCGCGCGGTCCTGCGCCTCTTCCGTCGATGCGCCGAGGTGGGGGGTGACGACGACCTGGGGCAACTCGAACAGCGGGCTGTCCGTGCATGGTTCGGTGGCGAATACGTCGATGCCCGCGCCGCGGACGTGTCCGCTGATGACGGCCTCGGCAAGGGCTTCCTCGTCGATCAGCCCGCCGCGGGCGGCATTGACGATGATCACGCCCGGCTTGGTCTTGGCCAACGCCTCCTTGTTGATCAGCCCTGCGGTCTCCTTCGTCTTCGGCAGGTGCACGGAGATGAAGTCGGCGCGTGCCAGCAGTTCGTCGAGCGTGAGCAGTTCGATGCCCAACTGCGCGGCGCGCGCCGCGGAGACGTAGGGGTCGTAGGCGGCGATGTGGGCGCCGAACGCGGCGAGCCGCTGGGCCACCAGCTGCCCGATGCGACCCAGACCGACCACGCCGACCGTCTTGCCGAAGATCTCGGCGCCCGAGAACGACGACCGCTTCCAAGTGTGATCGCGCAGTGTCGCGTCGGCGGCGGGTATCTGTCGGGCCGCGGCCAGCAGCAGCGCCAGCGCATGCTCGGCGGCGCTGTGAATGTTCGACGTCGGCGCGTTGACCACCAGCACGCCGCGCGCCGTGGCGGCGTCGACGTCGACGTTGTCGAGCCCGACGCCGGCGCGGGCGACGATCTTCAGCTTCGGCGCGGCGGCCAGCACCTCGGCGTCGACGGTGGTGGCCGAACGCACCAGCAGCGCGTCGGCGTCGGGCACCGCGGCCAGCAGCTTCTCCCGATCCGGGCCATCGACCCAGCGGACTTCTACCTGGTCACCCAGGGCGGCGACGGTGGATTCGGCGAGTTTGTCAGCGATCAATACGACGGGCAGGCTCACCCGACCAGCCTAATGGGTGCGTTTCGAGCGTCAGTCGTGGCGGGCTGCCTCTTGAACCAGTTGCACTCGGGACTTGAGCTCGAGCTTGGTGTAGACGTGCGTGAGGTGCGTCTCCACCGTGCGGGGTGAGACGAACAGCCTCGATGCGATGTCCTTGTTGGCCAGTCCTTCGCTAACCAGTCGGACGACGTCGCGCTCGGTGGGAGTCAGCGCCGCCCACCCCGTGGGCGGGCGTTTGCGTTCGCCGCGACCGCGCCGCACATAGGCGATGGCCTCGTCGGTGGACAGCCCGGCGCCGTCGGCCCAGGCCTGGTCGAATTCGTCGTCGCCCAGCGCAGTGCGGATCGTTGCGACGGCCGCCTCGTAGTCCGCCTGGTGAACCGCGAACCGCACCGCGCCCATGCGGCTCCTCGCGGCGTCGGCCGCGCCGAGCAGCCTGGCCGCTTCGTCGAGGCTGCCAGCACCGGCCGCCGACGCGGCCAGGCATTCGAGGATGTCCGGTACTGCGAGTTGCGCGCCGAGCTCGGCAGTGAGCGCCAGCGCGTCGTGAGCGTCGCGTTCGGCCCGGGCCCACTCTCCCGTCCTGAGCCCGACGCGGGCGCGCGTGTTGTACGACTCCACGAGATTCCACCCCTTCGCCACCGCGACCGCTTCGTCGGCGCGTCGAGCGGCGGTGTCCGTGTCGCCGGTCGCCAACGCGACCTCGGCCGCCAGGTAGACGTACATCTGCTGATGAAACGGGGTACCGGCCAACTGCTCCAACGCAATCCGGCAGGCGCTGTCGGCCGTCCCGACGTCACCGGCGGCCAGCGCGCCGATGGCACGCACCCCCGACGAATTGCCGGACCACAGCCCCCCGAGTTCCGCGGCGGCCGGCGTCGCCTCGTCAAGCATTGCCTGGGCCGACGCTATTTGCCCTTGCCGATACCACGCTTGCGCCTGATAGTGCGCGCCCACCACGCCCCAGATCCGGTCCGCATTGGGGCGGGCATTCGCGTTCCGGAACACGGCGACGGCGCCCGCGAGGTCACCCATGACCATGCAGGCCCAGCCGAGCCACGTCCAACACTGGTGCGCCGTGACGCGGTCACCAATGGCGTCGGCGACGTCGCGGCCTTCCTCCGCACTCTCGAGCACTGCCGTCGGGTCACCCGCCATGAACGCCAGGCTCGACTGCGTGCCCAGAATGTGCGCGAGCATGTGACGGTCCCCCGACTCGCGAGCCAGCCCAAGCGCCTCGGCCAAGTGGGCTTGCGCCGACTCACCGCAACCGGCGGCGACGAAACCGCGGGCGACGAGGGCGCGAATCAGGATGGCCGGATCGCCGATGTCGCGGGCCATCGCGAGCGCTTGTTCGACGTCGTCGGTGTCGCCGATGCCACGGGCGTTCATTTCGAGCATGCCCCGATCGGCCAGCGCGCGCGCCCGCACCACGGCCGGCACCTGGTCGGGCCCAGCTTGCTCGGTCGAGAACACGGAGTCGAACCATGCCAAGCCCTCGTGCATCCGCCCGAGGGAAAACCACAGCGGATGCAATGACGAGGCCAGCCTCAGCGCGGCTTCGCCGTCGGAATTCTCCCGGCACCAGGCAAACGCGGCCCGCACGTTGTCGAACTCGGCTTCGACGAGTTCCAGTACGTCGTCGTCACCCACCTGCGTCCCGGACGCGATCAGTTCGGCGAACCGCGCGTAGTAGTCGCGGTGCCGGCTGCGTACCGCATCGGCTTCCCCGGACTCGCTCAACTTCTCCTGGGCATACTGCCGCACCGTCTCCAGCAGTCGGTATCGCGTGCGGTCCGAAGAGTTCTCGGTCACCACGAGTGACTTGTCGACGAGTAGTCCGAGCTGGTCGAAGACTTGATAGTCCGCCAAATCGATACCGCCGCAGACTGACTGCGCAGCGTC
>JAVRPF010000085.1:0-5459 GCA_032162385.1 Mycobacterium sp. | reverse complement strand
CGCCAGGGTGCTGCCCGGCGTTCGATCCACCGCATTCCCTGCACGAGCCCCACCGAGATGACTGCGAGCAGCAGAAGGGTGGCGTACATCATCGGCGCATCGAACTGGTCGCCTGCCCGATCCAGCAGGAACCCAAGGCCCTGTCCTCCTCCGCCGAGCAGCTCCCCGATGAGCATCCCGACCAGCCCACGGGCGATGCCTTGATTGATGCCACTGATGACGAACGGCAGGGTGAACGGCAGGATCACCTTGACATACAGCTGCGCCTCGTTCGCTCCGAAGATCCGGCCGGCCCGCACCAGCGACGGATCGACGGTCTTCACCCCTTCCATGCAGTTGACCATCATCGGGAACACCGCCGACAGCACGATGATCGTGAGCTGCATGGAGTTACCGAAGCCCAGGACCAGAATCAGTAGGGGAATGAGGGCGACGCGCGGCAACGCCGTCATCGCCCACACGTAGGGGCTGAGGATCAGGTCGATGATCCGCACGCCGCCCATCAACAGCCCGAGCGGGATGCCGATGACCGCGGCGATCAGCATGCCGATGGTGAAGTTCTGCACGCTGTGGAGCAGTTCTGGACCGATGACGCCATCGGCGAAGCCGTGGTACATCGCCGAGAACATGTCCGTGGCCTTGGGGAAGAACAGCGGATTGATGATGCCGGACAGTGCGATCAGCTGCCAGATCACGAAGAACAGGCTCAGGTTGACCACCGTGATGACGAGGCTTCGGTACCGATCCCACGCGCTGCGCGTGATCGACTCGGTGACGGTAGCCCCATCGGCGGACGCGTCAGTCGTTGGCAGCGTGCCCGTGCTCATTGGTTCCCTCCACCGATCTTCGCTCCGAGTGCCTGAGCTTGGAGCTGGCTCCAGATGTGCTCGCGCAGCTCGCCGAATCGCGCACTGCCCTTGACGCCCTCGTCGAAGCGGGATCTGGGCAGGTCGACGTCGACGATCTCGAGGACCCGGCCCGGCCGGTTCGAGACCACGACCACCCGGTCCGCGAGCGTCAGCGCCTCGTCGATCGAGTGGGTGATGAAGAAGACGGTCTGGCCCGTCTCGGCGATGATCTTCTCGAACTCGGCCTGCATCGCCTCGCGCGTCATGGCGTCGACTGCCCCGAAGGGCTCGTCCATCAACAGGATCTCCGGCTCAGACACCAAAGCGCGTGCGATGCCGACCCTTTGACGCATTCCGCCGGAAAGCTCATAAGGGAAGGACTTCTCGAAGCCGGTGAGACCGACGAGCTCGAGAGCATGGCCGATGCGCTCCCGCGACTCTGCCTTCGACGGGCGAGGATGCCTGTTCTCCAGCGCGAACATCACGTTCTTGTAGACGGTGCGCCACGGCAGCACCGCGTAGTCCTGGAACACCATGGCCCGGTCCGCACCGGGACCCTCGACGATCTGACCGCCGACCCGGATCGTCCCTTCCAGGGGTTTCATGAAGCCGGCGATCATGTTGATCAGCGTGGTCTTGCCGCAACCGGACGGGCCGACGATGGCGAGGAACTCGCCGCTGTACACGTCGAGGAACACGTCCCTCAGCGCAATGAGCCGAGTCTTCTGCCGCTTGTTCTCATAGCCGGCAGATACACCACGAATCTCGATCAGCGGTGCTCGTGTCGGCGGCGAGTCGCCGACACTCGGTCGCGGTTGGCGGGCCACCGAGGGAACAGCCTGACTCATGTACTCCCAGCCTCTGTCTCTGCACGAGCGCTTAACTGCAATCGTTTGCTCCATCCTGCGATGTGACGTGGGTCATGTCAATGGGCGGTCTGAAGAATAGTCGGCCGCGGCAACGAACCGGCAGGTGGGCGACCGGCGAGCTTGTCTACAAACGATTGCAGTTGTGGCACCATATGGTCATGACACGAGCGCGGCTACGCATCGGGACGTTCACGCCATCGCTGTTGATCGATCTTGCTCGCTCTACCGGACGACTGGACCGCGCCGACCTCGAGGTCACCGAGATCCCCGTGCCCTCCTCGCCGGCTCAGTTCCGCTCTCTCGAAGCCGGCGAGTTCGACGTGGTGATGACAAGTCCGGACAATGTTCTCGCCTATCGGTTCCTGAGCGCGAACCCACTCGGGCGCAACCTGCCGGTGGAGATCGTCGCCGGAATCGATCGGGGACTCGGGCTGTCGTTGTGTCTCGCGCCGTCGGTGACGGACGTCGCGGACGTCCGGGATCGTGTGGTCGGGGTCGACGTGCCGGGGTCGGGCTTCGCGTTCGTGGCGTTCGCCCTCCTGGAACGCGCCGGCCTCAGCCCGGACGACTACAAGGTTGAGTCCCTTGGGTCGACCCCTCGCCGCGCTGCGGCACTGACAGCGGGAACGTGCGCGGCCACTGTCCTCAATGCCGGCAACGAGTTGCGGGCGGGCGCATCCGGATGCCGTGTCGTGAGCACTGTCGCGGACATCGGTCCATACCTCGGTACGGTCATGGCAGCGCTGCCTGCCGATGACGACACTGTCGCCGGTCCGCGAAAGCGGTTGGCAGAGGCGGTGATCGACACCGCGCATGACATCGTCACCGGGGGCCTGCGACGGGAGGTTCTCGAGGCCGCGGGACGGCTGCTCGGGCTGGAGGATCCTCAAGCACTGGCGCACCTTGAGTGCCTGCTCGATCGCACCCACGGTCTGATCACCGATGGGAATGTCGACGAAGCCTCGATCAACACCCTGATCGACCTGAGGCGTCGGCACAGCCCGAGCCCGGATCTCGACGTGGTGGCGGCCGGGTGGCCGACGATGGTCGCCGCAGCTGCCCTCGGAACAGGCCCTCGCACATGAGCGGCCACGTGTTCGCAAGCGCCCCTCATACAGACGGGAACCACCGGATACATTGCACGTGCCGGGGGGAAACTCCATCATTGACGACAGGTTGCATCCGTTTGCAGCAGGGGAGGGGAGTGGGGGTCTGTGCACAGGGCCACGCTGCGTGAGGTTGCGGTCATGGCCGGGGTCCATCCGGCCACCGCTTCACGCGCCTTGAACCAGGCAACCGAGAGTTTGGTCAACACCGAAACGGCAGCCCGAATCAAGAAGGTCGCCGCCGAGATGGGCTACTCGCCGAACCCGATCGCGCGCAGCCTCAAGACTTCTCGGTCGGCCAGCATCGGCCTGGTGATCCCCGATCTGACCAATCCGCTGTTCCCGCCGATCGTGCGAGGGGTGGAGGACGTGCTACGCCCCATCGGCTACAACGCCTGGATCGTCAACACCGACAACCGACCCGACGTGGAGAAGGCGGCGGTCGAGTCGTTCCGGCAGCGCAACGTCGAAGGCTTCGTGTTCGCGACCGCGCATTTGAAGCACCCCCTTCTCGACGAACTCGCTGCCGCATCGACGCCGATGGTGTTGGTCAACCGGCGCAGCAACAGCGCCGACATCCCATCGGTCACCTCCGATGACGCAGCAGGCGTCGCGATGGCGATGCAGCACCTCGTCGACCTGGGGCACACCAAGATCGTGCACCTCGCCGGACCTCAGGATCTGTCGACCGGCGTCAACCGGCGTCGCGCATTCCTCTCCAGCCTGGAGGATCTCGGTCTCCCGGCCGAGAACTCGCGGACGATCATCTGCGAGGAATGGTCGGAGCTGGCGGGCGCGAAGGCAATGCGGACTCTGCTGGACTCTGGTCCGGAGTTCACCGCGGTCCTCGCCGGCAACGACCTGCTTGCCCTGGGCGTCTACGACACTCTGTCCGAGCAGGGCCTGCGCTGCCCGGATGACGTCAGCGTGGTCGGGTTCAACGACATGCCGTTCATGGACAAGGTCTCACCGCCCATGACGACCGTGCGCATCCCGCACTACGAGCTCGGTGCCGAAGCGGCCCGATTGTTGCTCGAAGTGCTATACGACCCAAACCGCCATCCGCGTTCGCTGTTGCTCCCGTTGACGATGGTCATCCGGTCCTCCACCGGCCTGGCTCCGGCAGGCCGCGCCAGCGCCTGAGGACGTCCCGCCAACGAGCGACCCCCATCAGGCGCAGTGGTCGTGCAACCGTTTGTCATCTGTCATGTACCTCGGCCGGCGTGATCGTCACCGATCGCGCACCATCGCGCGGTATTGACTTGGTCCATACCGCACGGCACTATTGCAACCGATTGCAGTCGAGTTTGGGAGATGTCCATGGGAGACAACGAGACGACGACGAGCGTCGGGTGGATCGGCGCCGGACGCATGGGTTATGCGCTCATCGAACGGCTGTTGGACGCCGGCCACGACGTGTCCGTCTACAACCGCACCCGGTCCAAGGCGGAGCCGCTGGCCGAGCGGGGCGCCAAGCTGGTCGACACCCCCGCGCAGCTTGCCGATCGCGACGTCGTCTTCATCATGGTCGCCGCCTCCGACGACCTCGAGGCCGTCACCGCCGGCGAGGACGGGCTTCTCACCGCCGACGCCTCACCTCAGGTCATCATCGACTGCTCGACCGTCTCGGCGGCCGTCTCTGAAAAGATCCGTGGCCTTGCCGCCGACCGCGGAACCACGCTTCTGGCTGCGCCGGTCAGCGGCAACCCAAAGGTCGTCAGGTCGGGCAAGCTCACGCTGGCGATCTCGGGGCCGCGTGAGGCCTACGACCGCACCGAGCACCTGCTGCGCCCCCTCGGCCGGGGCGTCACCTACGTCGGTGAGGGCGAGGTCGCTCGCCTCGTCAAGATCTGCCACAACGTGTTCCTCGGCGTGGTCGCCCAGTCCCTCGCCGAGATCACCGTGCTCGCCGAGCAGGGCGGCACCAGCCGGCAGGCCTTCCTGGAGTTCCTCAACAACTCGGTCATGGGATCGGTGTTCACTCGGTACAAGTCGCCGGCGTTGGTGAACCTCGACTTCACGCCGACGTTCACCAACGTCTTGCTGCGCAAGGACTTCGACCTCGGCCTGGCAGCCGCCCGCGAGCACGGCGTGCCGATGCCCGTCGCCGCATTGGCCGCCGAGATGGTGTCCTCGGCGGTCGGTGCAGGCCACACCAGCGAGGACTTCGCCACCTTGCTGCTGGAACAGGCCCGACGCTCAGGGGTCGAGCTGGTCTCCGAACAGGCGGACGTCGACGACGGTCTTGGGACCGCCGCAAATGGGTGAGCCGCGACCTCTTCCCGCTCCGGGGCACATGGGTGTCGACTACGAAGAACGCGTCGACTTCGCCCGGCTCCGTGACTACCGGCTCGGTCGCGCGAAGGCGGCGCTGGAGTCGAGTGAGTGCGGCGCCTTCCTGCTGTTCGACTTCTACAACATCCGCTATACGACCCAGACCTGGATCGGTGGCGCCCTCGGCGACAAGATGACGCGGTACGCATTGCTCACGCGCACGGCCAACGACCCGTGGCTGTGGGATTTCGGCTCGGCCGTGCGCCACCACAAGATCTACTCGAACTGGCTGCCCGACGAGAACTGCCGCCCCGGAATGCTCGGGATGCGGGGCGCCGTCGCGCCGTCGGCGGGCCTGATGG
>JAVRPF010000084.1:0-4727 GCA_032162385.1 Mycobacterium sp. | reverse complement strand
CGACCGCGGGCGCGAACGCGGGCAGCGCCAGTAGCAGCGTGTGATCGGCGAGGACCATCAAGGCTGCGGAACGGGCTGCTTCGGAGTCGGCTCGCTGCCCGTGAACGACTCACGCGCGTTGATCCGTGCTGCACCCCACGTCAATACGGCGATCAGGACCAGCGTGCAGAACAACACCACCAGCGCCGCCACGTTGAACAACCAGGACGGGTGGTTCACGTTGCGTTCGCGCTGCAGGATGGTGAGCTCCTGGACGAACGGGCGCGTGCTCGACGCCAGGGCAGGCGTCTCCTCCGCGCCGATGCCCGGGTCGGCGGGAAGGAAGATCGGCACGCCTGCCATGGTGTGGCCGTCCTGTACGCGGAGCAGCGTCTTCCACGAGCCCCAGACCGGCATCGGTTGCGTCGACCGGTAGTGGCCGGGGCCGAGCTTCTCCAGCTTGTCGATGGCGAGGCCACGGTCGTTGGCGATGCCGCCCTGCCAGGACAGGATCGCCACCCATTCGGGGTCGTCGCTGATCAGGTCACTGGGGGAGATCCGGACGTCCGCGGACACCATCCGCTTACCGGCATCACTCGGGAGGTCCGTCAATGCGATTGTGGCACTGGCATTCTCGGGAACCTCGGTGCGCAGGCCGTTGGCCACCGCACCGCCGATGACGAGCACCGTGACGATGACGGCGGTGATGCCGATCGCCGGGCGTGGCAGCCGCTGCCCGGCGAGCACCATGGCCAGCAGAGCGCCGCATACCCCCATCCCGATGGCCACCGGCACCGACATGGCGAGCGCCTCGGGCCACATGCTGGTCGGCCATGGGTAGCGGTAGACCGCGTCGATCCAGAGCGACTCCAGCCACAGACCCACGGTGCCGACGCCGAGGCCGGCGACCGCGCCGAACAGGATGGGGCGCTTGGCAAGTGACGTCAGCGCCAGCAGTTCCACCACCAGCGCAGGCCCGAGGTACAGGGCGAACCAACTGGTCGGGCCACCGAGGATGGGGCCGACGACCAACGAGACGGCGCCACGCAGCACGATGGCCAGCGCTGCCGCGATCAGCGCCGCTCCGCGACCGAGCACCAGGCGGGCGCAGACCGCGGCGAGTGCGGCGGCAGCGGCGATCATCATCGGTTGCTGCACCAGGCGGAACTGCTCGACGCCGAAGTCGTACTCGATCTGGAACACCGACAGTCCGATGAAGAGGCCGCCGAACGACAGGTAGCGCAGTAGCTTCAGAAAGATGGTGTCGTCTTCCACGCCATCGGGCCCCATCGCACGCCGGCCCTCGTACTCCAGCAGCAGCACGGCGATCAGTGAGAGGCCCGCTCCGCCGATCAACATCAGATGGGTTGGGCCCCAAAGGGTAACGTCCTGGCCGAAGATGCGATGCCAGATGTCGTCGAGCGGAAAGCCGATCAGCGCATAGAGCCCGCACATCGCCATGAGCACGCCGCCGACGGGCGCGAACCAGGTGCGGGTGATGCGTATCGCGGCGGGCCCGGGCTTGTCGTAGGGCTGCACGATCGCCAGGGTGCCTGCGATGAAGAGCAGGAACAGTCCGATCAGGATGAAGTAGTGCGCCGGGTTGGCCAGCGGTCCGGGATCGCGGCCCTTGCCGATGTGCAGGCTGACGTCCCAGATGAAGCCGAACAGCGCGGCGACGATGGTCGCGGTGAACAGAAACACCTGCAGTGCCACCCACGGTGGGCGCTCGAACTTCGTGCCCAACCGTTCGGACAGGTTCTTCAGCCAGGTGATGCGCCGCATGCGGTGCAGGTAACCGATCCACAGCAGGCCGACGGTCACCACCATCGCGGCCACCGACATGCCTATGACCTGATCGAGTGCGGCGCCGCCGCCCTCGCTGGCCGCGGCGACGATCTGCGAAGACTCTGATGTCATTGCCACTCATTCCCCTCGCGCCGAGTTGGAGCAACCGTTCTGACCCGCCGGTAATATTGCCAGAATTCGCTCGGGTGAAACCAGGGGTACCGGGTAATTACCTGGGCAAACGGCCGTGCACGTACCGGATCAGCTGTTCCTGCATGTCGAGATAGGAGACCGCGTTGGGAAACTTGAGACCGCCACGTGTCGCGATCGCCACCGCGACGGCGGCGCTCAGCGCGGCGCGGTAGGGCAGCGAGCCGGTCGACACCCGGCGCACCCCGAGTACGGCGAGGTCGGCGGGTGAGTACCCCGGGATCGCCAGCACGTTGAGCGGCCGATCGATGGCGCGCGCGAGCTCGCCCACCACGGCCGGGTCGGATGTGCCGGGTACGAAGACCCCGTCGGCGCCGGCGTCGACGTAGAGACGGGCGCGGTCGACGGTCTCGGCCACCGTGGCGGACTGACCCAGCCAGTAGGTGTCGACCCGCGCGTTGACGAAGACCTCGGGCGAGCGGGCCTTGATCGCACGGATCTTGGCGGCGTGCACCTCGGGTTCGATCAGTGTCTCCGCGGTGCTGTCCTCGATGTTGATGCCGTCGACGGGAAGCAGGGCGACGTAGTCGGCGACCGCGTCGGGATCGGCGGCGTAGCCGTCCTCGACGTCGAGGCTCAGGTGGCAGTCGAGCGGCCGCAACGCCGCGGCCAGCCGGAGGTTCGCGTCGCGGGTCGAGCCGCCGCCGTCGGGGGCGCCGTGACTGGCCGCCACGCCGAAGCTCGTCGTGCCGATCGCGCTGAAGCCCGCGTCCAGGAGGGCCAGCGCCGACGGCACGTCCCACGCGTTGGGCAGGACCAACGGCAGGTCGCCGTAGTGCAGATCGCGGAAGGTCACGACTGCCCTATTCCACCCCGATGGCCACCTCGGTTGACTTGATCAGGACCGTCGCGGCCATCCCCACCTGCAGGCCGAGGTCCTCGGCCGCGTCCTTGGTGATCGATGCGGTCACGACCTGATCGCCGCCGTCGAGGCGGACCTTCACCGTGGCCATGACGGCACCGGGCGTGACCTCCGTGATGGTGCCGTTGAGCTGGTTTCTCGTGGATAGTCGCATGTGCGCAGCCTAAGCGGATCAAGCCTGGTCCCGGCTGGTATCGGCCTAGCCTGGTGACGATGAAGCTCGCGGCCCTGCACCTTCGGCAGCGTGACGCCGTGACGTGCGGACCCGCGGTCGCGGTGGTGGCAGGCGCCCTCCTCGATCCCGCCTACCGGAAGAAGCTAACCGGCCGGGGCGACGCGGGCGGCGCTGCAGGCCGGGCTTGGTTCGACGGTGAGCAGGGCCGGGTGCACGACCAGGTCAACCGCCTGTGGCCGCGCAGATTCGGCACCACGCCGATGGGGGTGGCCAGGGCGATGAGCGCCCACGCCACCACGTACGGCGTGCGGTACGGCTGGCGGCTGTGCCGGGGTCGCCGGGACGCGATGGCCGACGTGCTGGCGGAGGTCGGCGCGGACTGGCCGGTCGCCATGCTCGTCGGCCGGTTCATTCCCCGGCACTGGGTGCTCATCGTGGAGACGACGGGCGACGTACTGCGCTGCTACGAGCCGTCGTCGGGCGAGGTGCGACCGGTCGACGTGGACGCGGTGCGGGGGGCGCGGCTGCGCGGGCTGGGTTTTCCGCGCGCGTTCGCGTTCGTCTTCCCGCGTCGGCCCTAATCGAAGTGCACGTGTGTCCCGACGGCACACGGCCTACGACGTATACCGCCGGGTCGGCAAGTTGCTCGGAAGCCCAGCCGAAGCGCAGCGGCGCAGCGGTGAGATCCCTTGGCTCAAGAAGCCTGATCGAACACAAACGACGGCTCTCACTCCAATCGAACATATGATCGATCAGTGGGTGAGCTCCAGTCCATCGGCTACCACGGTCAGCCCGTCCAACAGGCGTTCCGTCGGGTCGATCCGCCCATCGCCGTACTGGTCGACCTCACGGCGGTGTTCCCGCGCGAGCCGCACCGCTCGGGCGGGTACAACCCGGCGGGCCTGCAGATGCACACCGTCGTCGAGGGGTGGCTGAGTTGCTGGGGTCTGTGCGAGCAGGGGCACTGGTGGGGATGGGTGACCTACGAGGTCGCCTTCGGCACGCAACGCCGGTCCGTCACGCACTGGATCCCGGCCTGGACGCTCAAGCGCAAGGCCGGCTGATCCGTCACTACGGTGGACGTCATGGCTCGCAACTACGCCACCGCGGACGCGGTCGGACTTCCCGAACTCCTCGACTTCGTCCGGCCGCGGCATCACATGGTCCTGACCACGTACCGCGCCGACGGCTCGTTGCAGAGTTCGCCGGTGACCGGGGGTGTGGACGACGCAGGCCGGATCGTGATCGCCAGTTATCCACAGCGGGCGAAGTCGGCCAACCTGCGCCGCGACGCGCGCGCCAGCGTGACGGTGTTGTCCGACGAGTTCAACGGCCCGTACGTCCAGGTCGACGGCAACGCCGAGGTGGTGCTGCTGCCTGACGCGGTCGAGCCGCTGGTCGACTACTTCCGTGCCATCGCCGGGGAGCACTCCGACTGGGACGAGTATCGGCGCGCGATGGTGGATCAGGGAAAGTGCCTGATCAGGGTCACTCCCACCCGATGGGGGCCGGTTGCCACGGGTGGGTTCCCGCCGCAGTAGGCGTCAGATCGGGTTCAGCTCGAGAGTTACCGACCCTGCGGGGTCGGCGCGGAACGTGCCCTCGCCGGTCGTTCCCTTGAGTTCGTCGGTGCCCGACACGATGCGTAGGGTGGCGGTCGCCGCACCGTCCTCGAAGACGCCGTCGTGTAGCAGCACCAGGCTGCCGCGCCTG
>JAVRPF010000083.1:0-3926 GCA_032162385.1 Mycobacterium sp. | reverse complement strand
CCGTCATCACCCTCGACGACCTGGTGGACGCCATCGGTGTGGACGCCGCCCGGTACGTCCTCATCCGCAGTTCGGTCGACTCGCCGATCGACATCGACCTGCAGCTGTGGTCCAGCGCGTCCAGCGAGAACCCGGTCTACTACGTGCAATACGCGCACGCCCGGCTGTCGGCGCTGGCGCGCAGCGCCGCCGAACTCGGGATCGCCGCCGACACCTCGCACCTGGAGCTGCTGATCCACGACCGGGAGGGCACCCTGATGCGCACTCTCGGCGAGTTCCCCCGGATCCTCAAATCCGCTGCCTCCCTTCGCGAACCGCACCGCGTCTGCCGCTATCTCGAAGACCTGGCAGGCGACTACCACCGGTTCTACGACTCCTGCCGGGTGCTGCCGCAGGGCGACGAGGCGCCCGGCGATCTGCACGCCGCACGTCTGGCGTTGTGCGCCGCCACCCGCCAGGTCATCGCGAACGGTCTGCAGATCCTCGGCGTCACCGCACCGGAGCGGATGTGAACGCGCATCCCGCCGGTCCGCGGCACGCCGACGAGGTGCACCACGGCGGTGCACCTGCACGTCCCCAGTCGGTAGCGGAGATGCTGGGGCTCGCGCCGAACGTCTGGCCGCGAAACGCGATTCGCGGCGCCGACGGCACCGTGTCCATCGCGGGCATACCGGTGACCAAGCTGGCGGAGGACTACGGAACGCCGCTGTTCGTGATCGACGAGGACGACTTCCGATCCCGCTGCCGGGACATCGCCGCGGCGTTCGGCGGCGGCGAGCACGTGCGCTACGCCTCCAAGGCCTTCCTCTGCTCCGAGGTGGCGCGCTGGGTCGACGAGGAAGGTCTGTCGCTCGACGTCGCCAGTGGCGGCGAGCTCGCCGTGGCGCTGCACGCCGACTTCCCGCCGGAGCGGATCGCGTTGCACGGCAACAACAAGTCGGTCCCCGAGCTCATCGCGGCAGTGAAGGCCGGCGTCGGCCACGTCGTGTTGGACTCGATGACCGAGATCGAACGCCTGGACGCCATCGCCGGTGAGGCCGGCGTCGTGCAGGACGTGCTGGTGCGCGTCACCGTCGGTGTCGAGGCCCACACCCACGAGTTCATCTCAACCGCCCACGAGGACCAGAAGTTCGGGCTGTCGCTGGCCAGTGGCGCCGCGATGGACGCGGTGCGCCGCGTATTCGCCGCCGACCACCTCCGGCTGGTCGGCCTGCACAGCCACATCGGGTCGCAGATCTTCGACGTCGACGGGTTCGAACTCGCCGCGCACCGGGTGATCGGGCTGTTGCGCGACGTGGTCGCCGAGTTCGGCGTCGACAAGACCGCGCAGATCTCCATCGTCGACCTCGGTGGCGGCCTTGGCATCTCCTATCTGCCACAGGACGATCCGCCGCCGATCGACGACCTGGCGGCCAAGCTGGGCGCCATCGTGCACAACGAGTCGGCGGCCGTCGGTCTGCCTGCGCCGAAGCTGGTCGTCGAGCCGGGTCGGGCCATCGCCGGTCCCGGCACCATCACGCTCTACGAGGTCGGCACCGTCAAGGACGTCGCGATCAGCCCGACCGCGCACCGCCGCTACGTCAGCGTGGACGGTGGGATGAGCGACAACATCAGGACCTCCCTCTACGGCGCAGAGTACGACGCGCGGCTGGTCTCCCGGCTCAGCGATGCTCCACCGACGCTGGCCCGGGTCGTCGGAAAGCACTGTGAGAGCGGCGACATCGTCGTGCGCGACACGTGGGTATCCGACGACGTAACGCCCGGAGACCTGATCGGCGTCGCCGCCACCGGCGCGTACTGCTATTCGATGTCGAGCCGGTACAACCTGCTCGGCCGCCCCGCGGTGGTCGCCGTGCGGGACGGGAAGGCGCGACTGATTCTGCGCCGCGAGACGATCGACGATCTGCTGAGCTTGGAGGTGGGTACTCAATGAGGGTCAAACGAGTAGCGGAGGCGGATCGCGCATGAGCACAGCCGAGAAGCCAGTTGGCGTAGCGGTATTGGGATTGGGCAACGTCGGTAGTGAGGTGGTCCGAATCATCGGCGAAAGCGCCGCCGATCTGACTGCCCGGATCGGCGCGCCGTTGGAACTGCGTGGCATCGGGGTCCGCCGGGTCGCCGACGACCGCGGCGTACCGATCGAATTGCTGACCAACAACGTCGAAGAACTCGTTTCCCGCGACGACGTCGACATCGTGGTCGAGTTGATGGGCCCGGTGGAACCCTCCCGCAAGGCGATACTGACCGCGCTGGAGCACGGCAAGTCCGTCGTCACCGCCAATAAGGCATTGCTGGCGCAGTCCACCGGCGAGTTGGCAACCGCCGCCGAGCGCGCCCACGTCGACCTGTACTTCGAGGCCGCGGTGGCAGGTGCGATCCCGGTGATCCGACCGCTGACACAATCACTGGCCGGCGATTCGGTGTTGCGGGTGGCCGGAATCGTCAACGGCACCACGAACTACATCCTGTCGGCGATGGACAGCACGGGTGCCGACTACGCGAGCGCGCTGGCCGACGCGAGCGCGCTGGGTTACGCCGAGGCCGATCCGACCGCCGACGTGGAGGGCTACGACGCCGCGGCCAAGGCGGCGATTCTGGCGTCGATCGCGTTCCACACCCGGGTGACCGCCGACGACGTCTATCGCGAGGGCATCACCAAGGTCAGTTCATCGGACTTCGAGTCCGCGCGAGCACTCGGCTGCACGATCAAGCTGCTTGCCATCTGCGAACGTCTCACCAACGACGAAGGACAACAGCGTGTTTCGGCCCGGGTGTATCCGGCGCTGGTGCCGCTGGAGCATCCGTTGGCGTCGGTCAACGGCGCGTTCAACGCGGTGGTGGTCGAAGCCGAGGCGGCCGGGCGGCTGATGTTCTACGGCCAGGGTGCGGGCGGTGCGCCGACGGCGTCGGCGGTGATGGGCGACCTGGTCATGGCCGCGCGCAACCGGGTGCAGGGTGGCCTTGGACCGCGCGAGTCGAAGTACGCCGAGTTGCCGATTGCACCCATCGGCTTCATCCCAACCCGTTACTACGTCAGCATGAGCGTCGCCGACCGGCCTGGCGTGTTGTCCTCGGTGGCAGCCGAATTCGGCAAGCGCGAGGTCAGCATCGCCGAGGTGCGCCAGGAAGGCATGGTCGACGACGGAGGTCTGCGGTGCGGCGCCCGGATCGTCGTGGTGACCCACCTGGCCACCGATGCGGCGCTCTCGGACACCGTGGGCGCCCTTGCCGATCTCGATGTCGTGCAGAGCATCAACAGCGTGCTTCGGCTGGAGGGAACCCCTGAATGAGCGATGAGTCGCTTGTGCGAAGTGCATCGGGCACTGTAGCCCGTACGGCGGTGCACCAGCCGTGGCCCGGCCTGATCGCTGCCTACCGAGACCGGTTGCCGGTCGAGGACCACTGGGCGCCGATCACCCTGCTCGAGGGCGGCACGCCGCTGATCCATGCCAAGCGGCTATCCGAACACACCGGTTGCACAGTGCATTTGAAGGTCGAAGGGCTGAATCCGACGGGCTCCTTCAAGGACCGCGGCATGACCATGGCGGTCACCGAGGCGGTAGCCCGCGGCCAGAAGGCGGTGCTGTGCGCGTCGACGGGCAACACGTCGGCCTCGGCGGCCGCGTACGCCGCGCGTGCGGGCATTACCTGCGCGGTGCTGATCCCACAGGGCAAGATCGCCATGGGCAAGCTCGCGCAGGCGGTCATGCACGGCGCCAAGATCATCCAGATCGACGGAAACTTCGACGACTGCCTGGAGCTGGCCCGAAAGCTGACGACGGACTTCCCAACCATCGCGTTGGTGAACTCGGTCAACCCGTACCGCGTCGAGGGCCAGAAGACCGCGGCATTCGAGATCGTCGACGCGCTGGGTACCGCGCCCGACGTGCACGCCCTGCCCGTCGGCAATGCAGGCAACA
Source organism: Mycobacterium sp. (assembly GCA_032162385.1). Taxonomy (GTDB): domain Bacteria; phylum Actinomycetota; class Actinomycetes; order Mycobacteriales; family Mycobacteriaceae; genus Mycobacterium. The sequence goes on along the minus strand of JAVRPF010000083.1, from coordinate 6 downwards.
TCACCG
>JAVRPF010000082.1:0-11523 GCA_032162385.1 Mycobacterium sp. | reverse complement strand
TTCTGGTGTACTGGCTAGGAGGCGATGGGAGGGATGGACGATGCGTGTGCTGGTGATCGAGGACGAGGTGCACCTCGCGGAGATGATTCGCCGCGGCCTGGTCGGCGAGGGGTTCGTCGTCGACGTCGAACATCACGGCGACGAAGGCTTCGAGACCGCGGTCGGCGACGCTTACGACGCGATCGTGCTCGACATCATGATCCCGGGGAAGAGTGGTTACGAGATCGTCCGGGGCATGCGGGCCCAAGGTGTGTGGACGCCGGTGTTGATGCTGTCGGCAAAGGACGGCGAGTACGACCTGGCCGATGCGTTCGACCTGGGCGCCGACGACTATCTGATCAAACCGTTCTCGTTCGTGGTGCTGATCGCACGGCTTAGGGCGCTGATCCGGCGCGGAGCACCGGAACGCCCCGCCGTCTTGACCGTCGGCGGCCTCGAACTGGACCCGGCGCGCCACCGCGTTACGCGTGCAGGGGCGGAGCTGGCGTTGACGCCGCGGGAGTACAGCGTCCTGGAGTTCCTGATGCGGCACCGCGGCACTGTTGTCACGAAGGCCGAGATCGTCCGGTCGGTGTGGGACACGAACTTCGACGGTGACGACAACATCGTCGAGGTCTACATCGGTTACCTTCGGCGCAAGATCGGCTCACCGCTCTCTGGTCACGTCATCGAGACGGTGCGCGGTGTCGGATACCGGCTCGTCGACGACTAGCGGTAAACGGACGACGAAGCGCGCTCCCCCACTCGATGACTCGCCGACGGTGACCGTGCCGTGGTGCGCATCCGCGATCTGGGCCACGATGGACAGCCCGAGGCCCGCACCCCCGGACTCGCGGGTCCGGGGCGAATCAAGGCGGACGAAGCGGTCGAATATCCGACGTCGTTCCGCCACCGGTATACCGGGCCCATCATCGGCGACGACGATCTGGCCTCGGGCAGCTACCTGCGCACATTCTAGTCGAATATCACTGTGCGCGTGGCGGACTGCGTTGTCGACGAGGTTTCGCACCAATCGCGCGAGCGCCCGCGGATCGCCACTCACCCGAACGTGGCTGATCTCGGTGGCTACGCGCAAGCCAGTGATCGCGCGCACGCGATCCGCTTCGGTATACACGATGTCGTCGAGATCCACGTCGATCGCAACGTGAACATCGGTGTGCTCATCGGCGCGCGCCAGCAGCAGCAGGTCTTGCACCAGACGTCGCATCCGGTGAGCTTCCGGGAGCAGCGACTCGTCGATGACCGCTTGATCGAGGAATTCTGGACGGCCGTCGGCGAGCTCGAGTGCCGCGATGATCGTGGAGAGCGGGCTTCTCAGCTCGTGGGACGCATCGCTGACGAACCGCCGCTGAGCGGTCTGGCCGGACTCGAGCCGGTCCAGCATGTCGTTCATCGTCACCGCCAGTCTGCCCACCTCATCGTCGGCCGGCGGTACCGGAATCCGTTCATCGAGCTTGCCACTGGTCACCGATGACACTCGCGCTCGGATGCGCTCCACGGGCTGCAGCGCTACGCCCACCAACCGGTAGGTCCCGAAGGCCACCAGCGCCACCACGATCGGACCACCGATCGCCAAGAGTCCGGCGACCGTCGTAGCAACAGTCTCGACGGGTTCACGATCTGCTCCGACCAGAACCGTTACCGGCCCGGAGGGCGTCTGCGCTCCAACCCCGGTGACCCAGAAGTCGTTGTCGGCACTGAGCGCTATCCGTCCGAGAGACGTACGCGATCCCGGCGGGATCTGCGCCGATGACACCGGTAGGTTGGGGCTGCCCGCCGATGCGACGATGATCTTCCCACTGCGATCGACGACCTGCACCATGCCCACCTGGCTATCGGTGGCCAGCATCGCTGGGTCGAGCTCTCCTGCCGACTCGGTCCTCAGCTGTTCGACCACCTGCGCGGCTCGAGCGTCGGCCGTCGACCTCGCAGAGGTCGCCAGCGTTTGGAATAGAACCACCAGCAGGGCGCCCCCGGCAAGCATCAGGCACAGCGTCACGACCATGGTTGCGGCGACGGTGGTCCGGGTGCGGACCGTCCACTGCGATGGGGACGCGAGCACCGACAGGGAGGTCTTCACATGTTCAGTGTGAACCCCGGCATGTCCAGCAGAGCACAGCCTTCAGCGTTCCTTCAGCGCAGCTGTCGGTGTGCTGGGGAAAACCACGGTCGCCGGTCCGTAGACGTATCGGCCTCACCCGTGGCGTCGACCCGGTCTGCCCGCCATGTCTACAGGGCTGCGGCTCTACACGTCCCGCCCCGTTCGTCTGCGCTGCCCGAGGCGGAAACCGACACGGAGACGACCGCAGAGATGGGGACGTCGATGGCGAAGGTATGGCCGTTGTCGCCGGCCGCCACCACGGCGTGGTCGCGGCGGCCGGCATAGGCCGGGTCGTTCGACTCGACGGAATAGGAGACGATCTGGCCTGCCGATGCGATGATGCCTAGTTCGATCGTGTTGGTCGATCCCCGCGAATGATAGAACGCGACGTCCGGCGGGCAGTCGCCGCCACCGACGCCGAGCGCATACCGCACGTCCGTCGCTTGCTCGGACGGCCGATCCACGGGCTTGCCGTCACCTCCGGGCGGGGCTCCGGCGCACGCAACCAACGTCAGCGCAATTCCGACCACAACGACGATGTGCCGGGCGCGCAGCCGAACACGGGGTGCTGCAGCACCATTCGGGTCGTGGCGGTTCCAGTGCCCGGTCGGGTTGCGTTCATGGACCATCCGGGACACGCCGATGAACACCTTCTTCCGCGGCCCAAGCACCAGCTGCGTTCGACCCTCACTATGTACCGGGGCGCCTGAAGATCCACTGAGAGCGCGCTCCGTAGGTGGGCCGTCGTAGTCCCGACCATTGGTGGTCGCCGTCTTCAGCTGACCTTCAGCGGTGGCGGCTGACTCTGGTGCCATGGTGAGAAGCGGCCGGCACGCGGCACATCGGAGCAACACGGGCACGCGCATCGGCGGCCGTCGTGGTCGGCGATGGACGGTCTGCGGCGCAGTATTGGTCGTGATCGCTTCCGCGGTGTTCATCGGGACACTGTTCGTTCAGATGTCGGTGGCGCCCGGTTACGCCACCTGGCAGGACAAGACGTCGACCCTCCTTCGCGCGGTCGGTATGGGTCCAGCGCTGGACCAGGTCGAGACCTGGCTCTATACGCGCTCGGTGCCGTCCGACACGCCGCCCGATCCCGCATCGGTGACCATGATCGGGGCCGGGTCCAACAGCCCCAGTGCAGGACCCGGTTATCGGGGCCTGCCCATGTTGGCACACACCGCGGACAATGCCGGCTGGCACGCCGTGGTCAGAGTGCCTGGGGATCCACCGGTGGTGTACACCGCGGTCACACAGCCAGATCCCTTCCACCGCAGCATCGTCGTCGGCATCGGCCTGGTGCGTTCGCCGGCCGTGCAGGCGCACCTCGAACCCGGAACCGTCCAACCGGTCCGATCCGGATCAGCCGGGCAGATCCCGTCCGAACAGCTACCTGACGTCGCCGCGGCGTTCAATTCGGGCTTCAAGATGTCGGCATATTCGGGAGGCTTCTTCCTCGACGGCGCCACGGTGCGGACACTGGTCGACGGCAAGGCGTCCGCAGTGATCGACGACACGGGCCGGCTGTCAATCGGACAGTGGGGGCGCGACATTCAGATGAGCTCGCACGTTCGTGCGGTCCGCCAGAATCTCGCTCTCATCGTCGAAGGCGGCCAGCCCGTTCCGGGCCTGGACCGCAACGCCGACCTGCGCTGGGGAACCCCCCGCAACCAGCTGCAGTACACCTGGCGATCCGCGATGGGCGTCACCCGCAGCGGCGACATCGTCTATGTGGCTGGGGACGAGCTGAACCTTGCCACCCTCGGCGTCGCGCTCGCGCAAGCAGGCGCAGTCACCGGGATGGAACTCGACATCCATTCCGGGATGGAGTTCTTCAGCAGCTGGCGCAGCGACGCCGCCGGCGGCAGCGCACCGCAGCGGTTGATGCCGGCCATGGTGGGACCCGCAGATCGCTATGTGCGCCCCGATCAGCGGGACTTCTTCTACTTCACCGCCGCGCTGACGACGCCAGCTCGGTGACTGGTTGATCGCTGAGTCTCATTACACCGCTGCTGGCGGCCGGTGCCGCCGTCGTTGCCGTCACCGCGGCCCCGATTGCCGCCGCGGCTCCCGCGCAGGCTCCGGTTTAACCCTCCCGCTCACAATTCTGCGCCACGAGCGGCCCGGAACAGTTTGCCAGTCACCCGGCAACGTCCAGGTCGACGACGCACCGCCGCCCGTCAGCTTCTATCCCCATGGCGGCGATGCCCTTCTGCTCTGACTCGGCGGTCTGTGCACCGTCGCGCACGAACCATGAAAAGGAGAGCCATCGTCGGAATTAAACCAAGCCGCTTCACATTGCTGATGGCAGCGGGGGGTGTTGCGGCGGCGATTGTCACCGCACCGATCGCCGCGGCCGCTCCTGCAGCAATGGCCGCTGGTGATGCCCATTCGGCCCAGCAGTCATGCAACAGCTTGGGCGGAACGCAAACCGAATGTCAGGCCCCCGGTACTGCTCAGTTGTATGACGCCCCACCGCAGGTCGACTATTTCACCTACGCGGGAGGCGAAACCTGATCGACGGCCGGGTCGAACGAGATCGTCGCTTGCAGTGACGTGCGGTTGCCTGCGGGACTGGAGATCTCGATGCGGGCCATTTCGGCGGATTCGGGCAACCGCTGTTCGACGTCGAAGTGCACATCGACAGGACAGTGCAGCGCCGAGCTAGTGTCTTGTGCGCCGGCGCCCTCCACCTTAGGACCAGGCGCCGGCCGTTTGACGGATCTCCTGAGATGCCCGGCCACTCCGCCGCACGACCGCCACTATATGAACGAAGCGTCCTATGGCAACACGGGATCCACTCGATGGGTCGAAGGCCGTCTCTTACAACGGCGTTGAGTCCACACGCCCTTCTCTAGAAGAGGGCCCGCGTCCTGCTCCCTGACATGAGAGACGTAGGTCCGCGGACGATTCGGAGCCAATGTGATTCGCCGTTAGGGACAAGCACCTGGACCGGCTACAATTACCTGGCTGTCCCGCACCTTGTTCTCTCGTCCTCTACACGCGGACGTTACCGTGATCGCCCATGGGCGACAACGAAACACCTTGCCACGGCTTCGAGCACGGCCATGAAGTGATGCAGGTTTGCGCGGTGGCTTGCACGCCTTATCGCGGAGATCGGCGACCTCCCGGCAAATTTTAGAATCGTGAGCGACTCTCGCGGCCGACTACCCCTTGGAGGTAAAGATTCGGCTGAATGGTAACCGCAGTCGGCGTCTCCACGTCCGCGTCCAGCTATCAGCTGTCGTCGTGCACATGCCCCGGAGGTGGCCAGGTCCCAGCCTCAACATCAGGACCAGGGGCACTGATCGCGAGGGAAGCACGGCTGTTCGCCGGTGAAACCTGTTGCGACGTGGCCGGGTCGCGGCGCGCGCCGTACCGTCGGGCCAGCCAAGCGCACACCATCAACTGCATTTGGTGGAACATCATCAACGGCACGACCATCAACCCTGCCGTAGCCGCGGGCAACAACACGCTGGCCAAGGGCAATCCGCTGGCCAGCGATTTCTTCGAGCCGCAGAAAACGATCGCGATCTGATCCTCGGTCGTGAACCGGAGTCGACGGGCGACCATCATGGTCGACACGATCACAGTTCCCAGGAGCACGGCGTTGGTGACGAACAACATCACGAGCGAGGGGACGGTGAGTCGACTCCAGATCCCGGCTACCACACCCTCGCTGAATGCCGCGTACACCACGAGCAGGATCGATCCGCGGTCGACGTAGCCGAGCACCTTCCTGTGTTCGGCAACGAATCCGCCGATCCATCTCTGTAGCACCTGTCCGGCGACAAACGGCACCAACAACTGCAGCAGTATGTCGCGGATCGCCGTGAGCGAGACCCCGCCGCCGGTCTGGGTGACCAGGAAAGCCGTGACCAACACGGGCGTCAGCACGATCCCGATTAGGTTGGAGAACGAAGCGCTGCATATCGCTGCCGCTACATTGCCTTTGGCGATGGAGGTGAAGGCGATCGACGATTGCACAGTGGACGGCAGGCAACACAAGAACATCACGCCCGCGTACAGCTCCGGCGTCAACACGTCGGGCACCAGTACGCGACAAATCAACCCCAACACCGGGAAAACCAGGAAGGTGAAGGCCAACACCAGGCTATGCAGCCGCCAGTGCCGCAGTCCGGCTAACGCAGCACGAGTTGACAGCCGGGCACCGTACAGGAAGAACAGCAGCCCGATAGCCAGTGTTGTGGCGTGCCTACATTCGGCTGCGACGATGCCGCGTGCAGGCAGCAACGATGCTACCCCGACAGTGGTGAGCAGCAGGAGAATGTACGGGTCGATCCGGGGTCGAAACATCAGCCGGCAGTGCAGATTTCCGAGGCCCAGTCGAGTCGGTGCCTCGGGTGATGACGGGAAATGTTGCGCTCCAACAACGCTATCGAGCCCGCCACGCCAATGTCATCGGTCGTTACCTCGGCAAGTCGGCCATCGTTCGCGCGTAGATCGGTCAATGCGTTGGCCATCGTGGTGTGTGCCGCGAACAAGCAGGGTGTCGAGTAGATCGCCACGTTGATGCCGAGCTCCTCCAGCTCGGTCAGCGACAGTCGGGGCGACAGACCACCCGCAATCTGATTGAACAGCAGTGGCTTGCTGCCAACCACCCCGCGCACCTTGCGTATCCATTCCACGCTACGCACACCGTCGACCAGGAGAACGTCGGCATCGGTGGCTGCAAGCATTTCGGCCCGGCGCAGAATCTCGGACTCCTCGGTTGCATCGGTCCGGGCCACCACGAGAAGCTCAGATCTGGTCTCCAGCACCAGATTCAGCTTATCCAAGTACTCCTCGATGGGCAGGATTTGCTTGCCGGTGACGTGGCCACAGCGGCGTGGCCGCTTCTGGTCCTCGAGGATCACGCCTGAGGTGCCGATACGCTCCAGATGCTCCACCACATGGCAGGCCACCTCTGGGTCGACATAGCCGTCGTCGATATCCACCAGTAGGTGCTGTTGCGGGAACGCAAGCCGCAACCGCTGGACGAAGCTGACCATGTCCGGCCAGGCGATGAACCCAATGTCGGGTAGCCCGTAGTACGAAGCCGCGAAACCGAAGCCCGACACGAACATCCCCCCATAGTGTTGCGCCGCCAAAGAAGCGGAATACATATCGAATATTCCGATCAGCGGAGTGATGGTGTCGTCGTGCACCTCGTCACGAAGTGCATCTCCATAACCCATGTCGTGCTCCTATTCATCGAGGCGAAATCTCTAAAGAAACTGTGCATGCGTTCCGCTGAAAGCGCGCTGAGACAGCCTGTGCGAGTCCCCGGCGCCGCCACCGGTCGTTCCGTCGCCCAGTACATCTTCGGCCCGGGCACGAAGCAGTCGGTGCAGGACAACCGCACGTCGATCGCAGGGGCGAGTCCGGTCGGCTACGTCGACCCGTCCACTCGCCGTTTCCGCTGCATGGGGAGTGCCGATCAGCTCGTCCACCCATCCAGACCTTGCTGCTGCACAATGCGTTGCGCGCCAACGGCGTCGAGAGCGCGCGGTGTGTGATCAGCGGCGTCGATCACGGCGACCTGGCGTTCCTGGACTGAGTGTCGCAGTCGCACTTGACCGCCTCGCTCGGCGGCGTCGATCACTCGAACCCGGTACCAACAACCAGCGACTCGACACCATCTTGTGTCGCACTCCCCTCATTTGACTGGGAGGAGTGCCTCACGACGTCAGGAGCAGCCCGGTGAGGCCCGCCGTAGCGTAGCCCTTCACCCACAGCACCATAGTTCCTGGATACCTTGTGCCTGAGCATGTTAGGTCATATGCAGTCAGGCAGGATGGCAAGAATTCCGGCTAACGGGGCCGTGAATTGATGGTAGCGCTGATGGCATCGGGTTGCTTGCAACTGAATACTGAAAGTCGCCCATCGTGGCGGCCGGACGGCAAAGTGGTCGGACAACTCAGGTAATTCGACAACGACCACGGCGGGCTGGAACCTCTGGTTTCCGATGTCGTCACCCCCACCGGTGGGTCTGACCCATTGCACCTCCAAACATCCGAAATCCTGAGCAAGTCTCGACCCTGGAAGCGAGAGGAACCGATAAACAATGCTTGCATTCAGCACCCCTGATCCGAATTGGACAGTTGGTCGGCGATGGTGAAGGTCGACAACCAAATTCGCGCACTACGCGAGCCACTCGCCGCGAAAGTGCCCGAGATAACCGTGTCGTCTGGATCCTGAAACTGCTCACGACCGCGATGGGTGAGGCGGCATCGGATTACCTGCTCACCACGATCAGCTTGGTGGCCTAGGTATCGGTGCAGCAGGCTTCGCAATCACCCTGAGGGTTCAGCTTCGGACGCGCCGGTACAACGCGTTCGCCTACTGGTCGGCGGTGATGATGGTCGCCGTGTTCGGCACCATGGCCCCAGATGTGATCCACCACCAGCTTGGCGTCTCCTTCGGGATGTCCACCTCGTTCTGCGCCCTTGCGGTCGCCGCGACGTTCTGGATCTGGCATCGCCGCGAGCACACCCTCGACGTGCACAGCATCCCCACCCAACGCCGCGAAGTGTTCTATTGGGTGGCCGTTTCGTTCACCTTCGCCCTCGGCACCGCCGCCGGCGACCTGACAGCCAGCCAACCGCACTTCGGATTCCTGGGATCGATCGTGCTGTTCGCCACCGTCATCACCGTGCCGGCCGTGAGCTATTGGCGCTTCCACCTCAACAGCGTCATCGCATTCTGGTGGGCATACATCGTGACCCGACCGCTCGGCGCCTCCATCGCGGATTGGGTGAGCAAGCCCGCCAAGGCCGGAGGCCTTGCCTACGGCGACGGCCCTGTCGCCGCCGCGCTGCTCATGATCGCCCTCGCCTTGGTCACCTACACAGCCGTCAGGCGATCCACTGGGAAGAGCCCTGGACCAGCGGAACCGCCGGCTTCGGCCGTCGAATCGCCGAACGATCCCGAAACGACGGTTCGCCCACGTCCATCCGGCCGGTTCCACCGGCAAGTGCGGACCAGGACTGGTCGACCGGGCGGCCGGCGGCAGCGAGGTCGAGCGTCAGTGACAAGTTGGCCGGGGAGTCGAACATGTGTTCCAATGAGCTCTCAGCACCAGCCCGCTCACGGCGGGCGATGTTCAGAAGGAGATCGCCGCAACATGACTGTAGACACTCTGCCAGCAGAAGCGCCGTCCACCGACTTCGACACTCCCGACGTCTTGGTTCCCTCTGTCGAGAGCACCGCGCCTGAGAGTGTGCCGGCGCCCGACGCGCCCGCTGCTGCAGCTTCTGCCGGGGAGAAGCCGAAGAAGGCTCCGGCCAAGAAGGCGGCCGGCAAGAAGACCAAGACTCTCGAACTAACCCTCACTGTCACCGGAACCGCCGACGGCGAATGGCGCGCCGAGCTCAAGCAGGGCACCACCTACCTGGCTCGCGATCTCGCGGTCGCGGCCGCCGCCGTCTCCCGCGCGGCCAAGGAACTGCACGAGGACCTCTCCACCCCGATCGACGAGGTCATCGAAGAGGCGCGCTCCCAACAGGCCGCCAAGGTCGCCGCCCTCGAAGCCCAACTAGAAGCCGCCCGCAAGGCCCTCGCCGACCTGGACTGAGATCCCCTGAATCAAGCCGTCGCCCGCGTGTGGGCGCTTGGGTCGGTTTGGTGGATGGCCACGACATCAGCGGCGTGCGCCAACCAAGCATCAGCCAGTTCCTCTCCGAGGGTCGACCTGAGCGGCGAGCAACCCGACCGCCTGCTGTCCTGCATGGGCTACCAACTCCACGTCACCCGCCGACCGATCGTCCCCGCCCTCACACGCTCAGAGCGGCGCTCATGGAAGCTGCACCGCCAGGTAGCATCGTGTCCTCACCGGCCTTGATCGCGACTCCATCGAGATGTGCGAAGTCTCACCGATGGGCGGACTACTCCCCGACGAGGAACACCCAAGCTCTCCAAGCGGCCACATAGTGCGCCGCGACCAACTCGAGCACGCCATCCGGACTGCCTGCCAAATCGCCAGTATCACTGAAGTAATCATCGTGGGCTCACAGGCGATCCTTGGCACCTTCACCGAAGACGAGCTGCCCTTCTATGCTCTGCGCTTTCCGCGAGAAGGACCAGAACCAATCACCCTGTACTACAAGTACATTCGCGGACACCAAGCTTGGGTCGCGACTAGTCCGAACCCGGCTTGACCGCCGCGCGGTGAAAACAGTCAGCGGGGTCGCCAGCGGCGGATGCCTGTTGTGCGCCTTAAAGGTGCTCGCCTGCCGAACAGAGACCTCTAATCTAGGAGCGAACCGGTCACTAGACGACGCTTTCCACCTGGCCCCAACGTGCAGCTGTTCCTGCGTCGACGTCGAGAGCGCTGGCGCTCGCCATCTTGCAGTTACGGAGTGCCTGCGGAGTTACGAGGACCTTCTCCCCGGTCGCCGCTTGACGTAACCGTTGAACGCATCGGCGGAGCATGCCAGCGAGTGGAACTTCCCGGGCGCAGGTACTCGCGAACGTAGTGGTGAGCTCCGCGGCGACACGGGCCCGGAGCCGACCAACGGCCTCGGCCCCGATGCCCTGTAAGGATGAAGTGAGCAGCCACCCTCCAACACTCCACGCCATGCCGAAGTTCCTGGTGAGTGTGATCGGACCCGTGTCGAGTCCGTCGTAGATGTCACCTGCTTGTGGACGGTCGACCCATAGCGTGAGTACTCCCCCGCGGTCGAGTTGGCCGCTTCCTCCATCCCACTGGGAATCTCCAGGTCCCAGGTTCGAGCCCTGGTGGGCACCCGTCGCTGAGAATCAGACCTCCGGCACGCAACAACTTCAGGAGACTCCGAGCACCGCGATACCGGCGGCTTTGGTCAGACCATGCGCCAGCTCCAGCACGCGAGCGGCTTCCTCCGCTGTCGTACCTTCCTGCGCAGCTCCGCGCGCATGCCGGGCGAATGCCTCCGCCTGCAGCTTCAAAGCATGCAGCTGCGGTCCTTCACCGGTCTCCGGCGAAACCACGTCGAAACGGGTGTGACCCTTGGAGCCGAAAAGCTCCACGCTGACGATGTCACCGCCTTCGTAGAAACGGCCGAGCGATATCACCGTCGATGTGCCGCCCGAGAGCATCACCAGCGCTTGCGCGCTGTCGACGTCGTTCTGGGCCCCCGGGTCTTCGGTGGTCGGGAACACCTGCGTTTTGACATCGGTGAAATCCTGGCCGAGCAACCAGAGCGTTTGGTCGATCTCGTGGACACCCATGTCGATGTAGATGCCGCCGCTGTCGTGGCGGAAGCTCAGGGGTGGCGGAGCCTCGTCCCACTGTGAGCACACCAAGAAGTGCACATCGCCGTACTTGCCGTCGACCAGATCGCTGCGAAGGGTCGTCAGCTGCGGCACGAATCGGCGCCAGTAGGCGATCTGCAGGGCCAGTCCCTGTTCGCTCGCGAGCGTGCCCACCGTCCGGGCCTCGT
>JAVRPF010000081.1:0-5202 GCA_032162385.1 Mycobacterium sp. | reverse complement strand
GTTCGAGCTGAACCGGATGCCGAACGACCCGTCGAGCTGGCTGGTGCGCAGTCGCGCCGTCGCCGCGTCGATGGCCGCCTTCGCCTCGGCCACCGCGTCGGCGTCGACCACGGTGCGGATGGTGGCGTCGACCAGTTCGCGGACCGATTGGGTGAGCGGCTCGTAGAGCGCTCGCAGCCGGGCGACCTCCTCGGCGGTGAGGTTCTCGACGGGGAAGTCCAGCACCTTTGAACTAGAACACGTTCTAACGCCGCTGTCGAATCATTCGCCGGGCCGTGGTGCCGGGCCGACCAGCAGGTGCCGGATCACGGGTCCGGCCCAGGCGATCAGTTCGTCGTGGCCGAGGTCGGCGACCGCCGGATTTCTGAGCACGTACCGCGTCGTGGCCAACCCGATGATGAATGCACCCACCAGGCCGGCGCGCTGCCTTGGAGCGGCCGGACCGCGTTGCCGGGGTGGTGCTGGTCAACACCGGCGGCTTCACTCCCCACACCGTGTTCATCCGAGCGTTCTGCGCCGTCATGGGCAGGCCCGCCGTGATCCGGGCCGTCGCCCCGCTGTTCGTTCGTTCCTACATGCACGCCAGAACACCGGCCGAGCGGGCGATCGTGCGCCGCGTGGTGGCGAAGGCGCGCACCGTCGACGGGTCGCGTACGGCGGCCGCACTGTGGCGCAGCTTCACCGAACCCGGTCACGACCTAAGGCAGCGTGCCGGTGCGATTGCCGCACCGGTGTTGATCACCTGGGGCACAAAGGATCTCACTGCATCGGTTAAATGGGGCGAGGCGGTGCACACCGCGATTCCCGGCTCGACGTTCATCGGCCTGAGCGCCGGTCACGTGGCATTTGCGGGTCAACCCGACAGGTGGCTGGACGCAGTGCTGGCGTTCGTCGAGTCAGCCCACTGCGCCGACCGTCCTGCGACCCGCGGCTGAGGCGAATCCCAACCAGGTGTGCCGATTGCCTGCCCAGCACCAGCCGACCTTCGGCGCGTCCCGGTGATCCGCGCCGTCGCGGCCGGTGCCGTTGCTGATCCAGATCGCCGGGGTCCTGGCATCCAGCCCACCGCCCGGCTTGCGCCTGCGGGATCCGATGGTCATGAAGCAGCGCCCGCGTTGCAGCATCTCGGGGCGCTGCAGCAGCCAGTGCAGTCCCTCGGTGAGGGTCAGCGGGGTCCGGTTCGCCGCCGCGATGGCCGGATCAGCCTCGGCGGGACTCCAATTGGACATGGCATCACCGCGGTCGAGACCGTCGACCAGATAGACGGGTGAATCCGGCAGCGTCATCATCGGAATGAACTCGTCGACGTCGGCCATGTCCACGACCACGAATCCCGGCCTACCTGCCAGGCTCACCAGCGGCGCGAGCACGGACGCAGGCACCAGATCCGGGTGCAGCGCGAGCAAAGCACCTGGCCCGGCCGCCCCTTCGGGCACTGCGCGCAACTGCGTCTCGGACCACCCGGCCAGCCGGTGCACGCCGAGTTCGACGAGGCGGTCCGCCTGTTCGGGCAGGGGCGGCAGGGCCTTCGTCAAGGGATTAGTCGCGGCGGTCACCAGCCCGCAACGAAGCGTGATGGCCGAGAAGTTCCTACGATTGTCGACAATCGGCAGAATTTCTGACAGAAGCGGGGCATTGCCATGGGGGCGGCCAGACTGGACGGAGACGGCTCGCGACCCGAGCTGCCCGCGTCTCTGGTCGAGGTCGCCGAGCATCGGCTGCGCGCCGCCATCCTGACCGGATCACTCAAACCCGGCGACAAGATCATCGAGGAACAGCTGTGCGCCGACCTCGGCATCAGCAGGGCGCCGCTGCGGGAGGCGTTGCGGCTGCTCGGTCAGCAGGGGCTGGTCGAGCACATCCCCCGCCGCGGGTCGCGGGTCACCGAGTGGTCGTCGACGGACATCCTGCAACTCTTCGCGCTGCGCCACGTCCTGGAACGGCACGCCATCGAGATGGCCTTGCCGCTGGGCGAACCCGCGGCGGCGCTCCTGCCTGTCCGTGCGGCGCTCGATCGAATGCGTTGCGCGGGCGATGAACTGAACCGTGACGACGCGCACCGGGTGTTCCACACGCCGCCGTCGTCGAACTCGCCGACAACCGTCAGCTCAACATCGCCCTTGAACCCATCCTGCTCAAGCTGCAGCTCCCCATGGCGATGAACCTCCGGGAGGAGGCCCGCCACCACCGGTCCGACGACGGCATCGTCCGGCACCAGGCAATCCTGTCAGCGTTGGAGTCCAACGACGCACGGACCGTGATCACGGCACTCGAGGATCACGGTCACCTGCACTACCTGGGTCTGGAAAAGGGTCTGGGATCGGATCCGGCATCGGGCCTCCAGCAACATCGCTAACACGATCGACACACAGCCGTACCGAAAGCGCCATCATTCTGTCGACAATCGACAGACATGGCCTATGACGCGCACGGACCGTCCATCGGGCCGTCGGTGGCCAAGATCCTCGACTCCCATGCCGCCGGCACCGGTTCGCCGACCAAGACCGCGCTTCGGGTAGCCGATGCCATCGCCGCCCGCGGCGACGATGGGACCTGGCTCTCGACGGTGCCGCGCGACGAACTGCTCGCCGCCGCCGCCGCGATCGAGAACCGCCCGGGCGCCAGGACACTGCCCCTCTACGGGGTGCCGTTCGGGGTCAAGGACTGCATCGACGTCGAGGGTGTGCCGACGACGCTGTCGTGTCCCGACTACGCGTACGTGCCGTCGACGACCGCCCCGGTGGTGCGGCGGTTGCTCGACGCGGGCGCCCTCTACATCGGCAAGACCAACCTCGATCAGTTCGCCACCGGGCTGAACGGCACCAGGACCCCGTACACCGTGCCGCGCAGCGTCTACGGCGGCGACATGATCTCGGGCGGATCGAGTTCGGGCTCGGCGTTGGCCGTCGCGCTCGGCCAGGTGCCGTTCGCCGTGGCCACCGACACCGCGGGCTCGGGCGGGTGCCCGCCGCGCTGAACGGCGTCGTCGGGTTCAAGCCGTCGCGTGGGCTGATCAGCACCGTCGGCCTGGTACCGGCGTGCAAGTCGCTGGACTGCCTCAGCGTGATGGCCGGCTGCATCGACGACGTCGACCGGGTCTTCGACGTGATGGTTGCCCGCGACGACGGCGATGCGTGGTCGCGCGATTCCGGACCGCGCTACGCCGGCGCGCCCATCCGGGTCGGGCTACCGCCGGTCGACGACCTCGAATTCTTCGGCGACGCCGAGATGCGCGACGCACACCTTGGCTTCCGGGAACACCTCGCCAGGCACGCCACCATCGTCGAGGTCTCCCTCGAGCCGTTCCTGGCCGCTGGCGCGCTGCTCTACCAGGGTCCGTGGGTCGCGGAACGGCTCGTCGAGTTCGGCGACTTCCTGGCCGAGCGACCGGAGGCGATCCATCCCGTGGTCCGGGACATCTTGCGCAGTGGCGAGAAGTACTCGGCCGTCGACACATTCGCGGCGCTGCAACGCCTGCAGGAACTCAAGGCTCAGGTCAGCCGGCTGTGGCAGACCATGGACGTGCTCGTCGTGCCGACCATCGGTACCACCTTCACCGTCGACGAAGTACTCGCGCGGCCCATCGACTGCAACACGATCCTGGGGCAGTACACCCACTTCGGCAATCTGCTCGACCTCCTGGGCGTCGCCGTGCCACTCGGCGTCGCGGCCGACGGCCGGCCGTTCAGCACGATGCTGCTCGGCGATGCGCTCAGCGACGACACCGTCCTGCAACTGGCCGCACAGATCCTCGACGAACCGCGCGCGGTGCGCCGCCCCGCCGTGTCCTCCCTGTCCCCCACGCGATCCGAGGAGTCCGTATGAGCCCATCCATCGACGTGCCCGCCGAGCCGACCAGCTTCTCGCTGATACCCGGCAAGACCGCACTGATCGTCATCGACATGCAACGGGACTTCCTGCTGCCCGGCGGATTCGGCGAGAGTCTGGGCAACGACGTGGACCAACTCCTCAAGGTGGTGCCGCCGCTGGCGGCACTGATCGCCGCGGCCCGCGAGGCCGGACTGATGGTGATCCACACCCGGGAAGGCCATCAGCCCGACCTGTCCGACTGCCCGCCGGCCAAGCTGAGACGCGGCGCGCCGTCGAAACGGATCGGCGACCCTGGCAAGTACGGCCGGATCCTGATCCGCGGCGAGTACGGCCACGACATCGTCGACGAGTTGGCGCCGATCGACGGCGAGCTGGTGATCGACAAGCCCGGCAAGGGGGCGTTCTACGCCACCGAACTCCAGGACGTTCTGGTCGGCGCTGGCATCACCCAGCTGCTCATCACCGGCGTCACCACCGAGGTGTGCGTGCATACCACCACCAGGGAGGCGAACGACCGGGGCTACGAGTGCCTGGTCGTATCAGATTGTGTCGGTTCGTATTTCCCCGACTTCCAGCGCGTCGGCCTCGAGATGATCAAGGCACAGGGCGGCATCTTCGGATGGGTCGCCGACAGCACGGCGGTGATTCCGGCACTCTACCAACTCACCACCACTCCCCTTTCCCAGGTCTGAGAGGACTCACCATGTCAACCGACGTCACCGAAACCCCCGCAGACCCTCCTACCAACTCGCCGGAAACCGAACCTGCACTGTCCATTCCGTGGTGGACGCGCGGAGACACCAACGCGTTCTTCGGCCTCGGTTTCAACATCCTGGTCAACGTCCTGACGCTGACCGGGTTGATGATCGGCGTCATCGCCGTGCCCGCCGGCGACGTGCTGGGCACGGTGCTGCCCGCGCTCGGGGTGGCCCTGATCCTGGGCAACCTGTACTACACGTTCCTGGCGCGGCGGTTGGCCCGACGCGAAAACCGTACTGACGTCACGGCGTTGCCGTATGGGCCGAGCGTGCCGCACATGTTCATCGTCGTATTCGTGGTCATGCTGCCGGTGTACCTGAACACCAAGGACCCGTTGCAGGCGTGGCAGTCGGGGCTGGCGTGGGCGTTCATGATCGGCATCATCGTGATGATCGGCGCCTTCGTCGGGCCGTACATTCGCAAGCTCACGCCGCGCGCCGCGATGCTGGGCACGTTGGCGGGTATCTCGATCACCTTCATCTCGATGCGGCCCGCCGCGCAGATGTGGGAAGCGGCCTGGATCGGCCTGCCCGTCCTGGCGATCATCCTGATCGGCTTCTTCACCGACGTGAAGCTGCCGTTCGGCATTCCAGTGGGACTGGCCGCGCTGCT
>JAVRPF010000080.1:0-5965 GCA_032162385.1 Mycobacterium sp. | reverse complement strand
CAGCAGCGTCACGGTCCCGGTCGGCAAGGTTCGGCCCGCGGTGTGATCGTGAAAGTTGTTCGGCGACAGATTGAGTCGTGACGGAAGGTTCAGTCTTTCCAGCTCTGATGCCGGCGACAGTGGGCGGGCGATTAGCGACATGCGATCCCCCATTTCTCGAAAAGTCCTGCAAACTGCTGATTTTCGATGACGAGATCCATCTTGGTGTGTCGAAACATGCGTGGCCACCGTGTGCGCAACACGATTGGCGGTGGTGTGTACACCCCGAGGATCAGACCGAGGTGTCGACGGCGGCGGTGATGCGGGTGCCGCGTCCGGGCGCCGTGTCGATCACCAGGGCGCCGCCGATCGCCGAAAGGCGGTCGGTCATATTGATCAGCCCGTGGCCGATCGTCGCGGGATCGAATCCTCGGCCGGTGTCGCTGATCGCGAGGTTGAGCATCTGGTCGTCGGCGTGTGCCGTAACCGTGACCGCGGTATCGGGTCCGCCGTGTTTGGCGGCATTCTGCAGGGCCTCGCTGCAGCAGTAATACAGAGCTGCCTCGGTCGAAGTGGGATAACGGCCCAGGCCTTGTAGGTCTAGGTGCACAGGGACCGCGGCGCGCGCGGCGAGCGTCGGCAAGGCCTCGGACAGCCCGCCGCTGACCAGCAGCGGGGGATAGATACCGTGGGCGAGCCTGCGAATCTCGACGATAGAAGCCTCTACCAGGTCGGATGCCTCCGTCAGCAGCGCCTGATATCGGTCGTGCTCGGCGTTGCCGGCGAGTCCAATAAGCACCGCCAACGCGACGAGGTGTTGCTGGGCGCCGTCGTGCAGATCACGTTCGAGGCGGCGCCGTTCTTCGTCGGCAGCGGTGGTCAACCGGGTGCGCGAGGCCGCCAGTTCGGCGGCGCGGTCGGCGAGCTGCCCTTCAGACGTCCTCAGCGCCGCGGCGTTGTTCCAGACAATCACCAAGAGGTGAAAAGCATTGAAGGGCACGCCCACAACGATGACGAGGGTCTCGAGCCAGCGAGGCCCGTGTTGGACCGCCTCTGGAATCGGCAGGAAGCGCGTCAGCATTGCCATCGCTAGCACGCAGACCGCGGTGATAACAGTGAAGGCCAGCCCCCGTTGCCAGCGAATGTAGGGCTCCGCGAAGACAACTGGGACAATGGCAACCAGCGCCATCACGGCCAGGAAGTTGGGGTTTACAACCGTCACGAGGACAGCGCTAATCCAGTTCGTGATGCAGACCAGGCTGATCGACTGCGAATATCTACCGAGCCGAGCCAGACGCAGCCCGATCGCCAACGCAACACATTGCGGGGCGCCGACCGCAGCGAACAGCAGCACATAGGGCGTTCGGTACCAGAACACGTACTCCAGCAGTGGCAGTACGACGCCGGCGCTCGCCCACAGAGCGAAATGCCCGCTGAGGAACAGCTCATAACGCTCGGCCCTGAAGCGGTTGATCAGGTCGTGGCCCAGCAACGACGACGAGCGCACCGCCGCGGTCAGCAGCACTTGCGGTGCGCGCCAGCTGGGCATCGCTGCGCCGGCCGGCCGCGGCTTCATCTCGCTGCTCGCCATATCCGACTCAGCAGATCGGGGCTCAGATGTTCCTTGTGCAAGTATGCGGCGGCACCGCAGTCCGCGGCAGCAGCAGAAATGTCCTCGAGGTCGTAAGTCGACATCAGCACAACCATCAAATCCGGTCGCGCAGCATGGATTTGCCGGGCGGCTTCGATTCCTCCCATTCCCGGCATGTGGATGTCCATCAACACGATGTCCGCGTCGCCGTCCCGAATGAGTTCGACCGCTGATTCACCGGTCTCGCATTCGCCGGCCATCACGAAATCATCCATCGCGTCGAGAGTGGCGGCGGTAGCCCGCCGGAAACCGGCCTGGTCGTCGACGACCCAGACTCGCACGCACTCGTCCGCCACCGGGCCAGCGTGCCAGGCATGTTTGCCGCGCACCATGGTGTACACACCACCATTTGCAGCCGATCAATCGACACGATCAAGCCGATCCGTGGTTGTCGAGGAACATCAGCACAGCTTTGACTCGCCGATCAACGGCGTCGTCAACGGTCAACTCGAGTTTGGCGAAGATCGAATTGATGTGCTTTTCCACCGCCCGCTGAGACAACACCAGCCGCTGCGCAACCGTTCGATTGCTGAAGCCGGTTGCCAGTTCGCTGAGCACCTCGCGTTCCCTGGGGGTCAACCGGCTCAGAGTCGCGACGGAACGAGGTTGAGCGAGCAGCGCCTCAACCACCAGAGGATCGAGCACCGTCCCACCGCTCGCCACCTGGCGGACGGCCTCGGCGAGCTCGTCGAAATGCGATATCCGTTCCTTCAACAGATATCCCCGGCCCGCCGTACCGCCCTCCAACAGCCCCGCGGCATAGCTCGGCTCGGCGTAGTTCGACAACACGATTACGCCGACTGCCGGATGCGCTGTCCGCATCCACCGCGCCAGTCGAATCCCTTCATCGGTCGACGTGGGTGGCATGCGAACGTCGGTGAACAGAATCGTCGGTCGATGCTGTTCGACGAGCTCGACCGCTGAGTCGTAGTCCTCGGCGACACCGACGACGGTTACATCGGGGTTGGTCGACAACGCCCGGCAGACGCTGTCCCGCACCAGCAGGGAATCCTCTGCGATGACGATCGATATTCGATCACCCACGTTGCCGCCGTCCCTCCCCGATCGATCGTGATCACCAATCACCATCGCTGCCGGAAGTCGTCAGTGTTGAGTTTTCGAATTATCGCCCATCGACCCAAGTCCGGACAGTAGGACGTCCGGTCGGACAGCGATCACCTAGACAGTTAGGGGGACGGCCCTCCGGTTCGCGGGCCAATCGGGTGCAGTAGCGGTAGTCGGCACCCGCTCGGCGGCGACGTGCGCCGGTCGCCGTCGACATGGGTGCCGATGGATGAATTCGCTGCGTCGACTGCTTGAGGCGCAAAAGAATCCCGCCGATTTGATAGCTGCTCAAGCGACGGCGTTTGCGGCATGGTGACCATGACCTCACCACCACGCGAATCGCATGGGCGGGCAACGGAATGTGGCCATCCGCGGCGCGCCAGACCGGAGATGCGCCAATGTTCACATCACCTGCGAAGGCACACCCGTCGACGCGAGCGCGATCCATGCCAGCAGCGGTACCGGTCGGGAGGCGCACGGCATGACCGACGTCATCGTCACCACGAAGCCGGCGGCACCTTCCGAGTTCCTGCCCGCTGCGCCCGCGCCGTCGCGGCCTCGCGACGTCTTCGTGCCGGGCGGTGTCAGGCGCCAGACTGTCTTCGGCACTCTGCGCCGCCGGCTTCGCTGGCCGCTGGGGATCTACACGACTCCGGTGTTGGTCCTCATCGTCTGGGAGATCCTCGCCCAGACCGGTGTCCTCAAGCCGACGTACGCGCCGGCTCCGAGCGACATCGTCAGCACGACCGTGACCCTGTGGAGGGACGGGGTCCTTGGCCCTGACCTGGCGATCTCGGTGCAGCGGGCAGGTATCGGTCTAGTGCTCGGATTGAGCGTCGGCATCGTCGCCGGAGTGCTCGGCGGTTTCCTGCGCAGTGGTGAGTATCTGTTCAACGGACTCGCGCAGATCCTGAACACCATCCCACTGCTCGCGGTGCTGCCGCTGATGGTCGTGTGGTTCGGCATCGACGAGCTGACGAAGGTCCTGCTGATCGCCTTCGGTGCCGGCGTGCCGATGTACCTGAACCTCTTCGCGGCGATCCGCGGCGTCGACCAGCGCCTGATCGAGATGGCTCGCACCACCGGTGCCGGTCGGTGGCGGGTGGTCACCTGGGTGCTCCTGCCAGGGGCATTTCCCGGGTTCCTGGTCGGTCTGCGCTTCTCGCTCGCCTACAGCATCCTGGGCCTGGTCGCCGCCGAGACCGTCAACGCCGACCAGGGACTCGGTTTCCTGATCACCCAGGCCCAGACCTACCTGCAGACCAACAAGGTCTTCGTCGGTCTGGTGATCTACTCGGTCCTTGGCCTCCTGGCGGACCAGTTCGTCCGGATCCTCGAACGGGTGTTTCTGCGCTGGCGCTCCAGTTACGAGGCCGCATGACCGGCCAGGTTGCCACCGCAGCCCGTCAGCAGACCGGTGTGCTCGTCGAGCAGGTCGTCCGCACGTTCGGTGACCGCAACGTGCTGGATCACCTCGACCTGACCATCGACGACGACGAGCTCGTCGTCCTCCTCGGGCCATCGGGTTGTGGCAAGAGCACTCTGCTGCGCCTCCTGGCGGGTTTGGACAAGCCGGACGGTGGCCGCATCGAGGTGCCTGCCAAACGCGCGGTCGTGTTCCAGGCCGACCGGCTGCTTCCGTGGCAGCGCGTGCTGCGCAACGTCACCCTGGGCCTGCGCGGCCCGGACGCCGACCAACGGGCACGCAAGGCGTTGAGTGAAGTGAATCTGGCCGGCCGCGAAAAGGCTTGGCCCAAGCAGCTTTCGGGTGGCGAGGCCCAGCGCGTGGCGCTGGCCCGTGCCTTGGTCTCGGAACCGGAGCTGATCCTGCTCGATGAGCCGTTCGCATCGCTGGACGCGATCACCCGGGTGCGGATGCACGATCTGGTTCGCGAGCTCCGCCGCAGACATCACGCCTCCATGCTGCTCGTCACCCACGACGTCGACGAAGCAATCGCCCTGGCCGACCGCATCGTCGTCATGAGCAACGGGCGCATCGGCAACGCCCACCGAGTGCAGCTGTCGGCTGCCGCCCGGGAGGCGAGCGTGGCCCGTGAGGAACTCCGGGCGGCCCTGCTGGCAGACCTGGGTCTGGCCAGCCAGCACTGAACGTTTTCGTTTCACCAAGAAGAACACACACAGGAGAACCCATGTCCCACAAGTCGTTCCGATTCGTCGGCGCCGCGGTGCTGCTCACGGTGGCGAGCGTTCTGGCCGCCTGCGGCTCCTCGGCGGAGACCCCCGACGCCTCGCCGGGTCCGTTGAGCGGGTCACCGGGCGGCGACAGCCATCCGGAGTGGAGTCAGTACACCTTCACCATCGGTGACAACGGCGGCGACGGCAGCGAGGAACTGGCGAAGATCACGGGCGTGTTCGATGACGCGCCCTACAAGGTCAAGTTCGCCCGGTTCGACTACGGTCCGCCGCTGGTGCAGGCCGCCGCCTCCGGTGACATCGACCTCGGTTCCGTGGGCGACGTCCCACCGATCACTGGAGCGGCCAAGCAATTCGGCTTCAAGATCGTTGCCGTGCAGCGTGGAGCTGACGCCACCAAGGCCGCCGAGAACATCATCGTGCCCAAGGATTCACCGATCCAGACGTTGGCCGACCTCAAGGGCAAGAGGCTCGCCATCCCGCAGGGCAGCTCGGCTCACGGCTTGGCGCTGCTCGCGCTCAAGAGCGTTGGCCTGACCCCGAAGGACGTCGAGCTCGTCTACCTCAGCCCGGCGGCCGGCGGCACCGCGTTCAACACCGGCAAGGTGGACGCCTGGTCCATCTGGAACCCGCAGTCCGCGCTCGCGGTGAAGAACGGCGCCAGGATCATCGCCAAGGGCCTTCCGCCGATCGACCAGGTCAACAACTACTACGTGGCAAGCGAGAAGTCGCTCAACGATCCGGTCCGACGCGCTGCGTTGGCCGATGTGCTCACCCGCATTGGCCGGGAATTCAATTGGGCCCAGCAGAATCCCGATCAGTACGCCAAGGCCATCGCGACGGAGACGGGTGTTTCGCTCGAGGACGCCAGGACGACCATCGACTCCTATCCGTTCAAGATCACCCAGTTCCTGCCCGAAGACCTCAAGGCCGAGCAGGCACTCAGTGACGCCTTCTTCGAGGCAGGCGAGATCACCAAGCAGGTCGACGTCACGACGATCGCCGACAACCTTCTGCCCGACGGCTTCGACAGCTCGAAGGCGCCGTGATGAGCCCAGCACCGCGTGAACTGCACCTCAACGCCTTCCTCATGGAGGCGGGCCACCACGAGGCGGC
>JAVRPF010000079.1:0-6762 GCA_032162385.1 Mycobacterium sp. | reverse complement strand
TCCAACCTCGTCGAGGGTGACGTGCTGTTCATCGACGAGATCCACCGCATCGCCCGGCCTGCCGAGGAGATGCTGTACCTCGCGATGGAGGACTTCCGCGTCGACGTCATCGTCGGCAAGGGACCTGGGGCGACCTCGATACCGCTCGAGGTGGCGCCCTTCACCCTCGTCGGGGCCACCACCCGGTCCGGTGCGCTGACCGGACCGCTGCGCGACCGGTTCGGCTTCACGGCCCACATGGACTTCTACGAACCCGCCGAACTGGAGCGGGTGCTGTTCCGCTCGGCAGGCATCCTCGGCATCGAACTCGGCTCCGAAGCCGGTACCGAGATCGCCCGCCGGTCCCGGGGCACGCCCCGGATCGCCAACCGGCTGCTGCGCCGGGTCCGTGACTTCGCCGAGGTACGCGCTGACGGCATCATCACACGCGACATCGCCAAGGCCGCGTTGGCGGTCTACGACGTCGACGAACTGGGCCTGGATCGGCTTGATCGCGCCGTCCTCTCGGTGCTCACCCGCAGCTTCGGTGGTGGCCCGGTGGGGGTGTCCACGCTCGCGGTGGCCGTCGGCGAAGAGGCCACGACGGTCGAGGAGGTATGCGAGCCTTTCCTGGTACGTGCCGGCATGCTTGCGCGCACCCCGCGCGGCCGGGTGGCGACCAGGCTGGCATGGACGCATCTTGGTCTGACACCGCCCAGCGGCGTTCCTGGGCTGGGGCAGTCGGGCCTGTTCGAATAGTCGAGGGGCCGGAATGGGAAGCGGCCCGACGAGCACGGGAGTGGATGCGCGATGGTCACCGCTGCATTGATATTCGCCGGACTGGCGGCTGTGCTGCACGTCTACATCTTCGTGCTGGAATCGCTGCAGTGGACGGCGCCGCGGACCCGCGCCACATTCGGGACCACGCTCGTGGAGGCCGAGGCCACCAAGGAGCTGGCGTTCAACCAGGGGTTCTACAACCTCTTCCTGGCGATCGTGACCGGGATCGGCGTCTGGTTCACGATCTCGGGAGGTATCCCGGTCGGCGCGGCCTTGGTCCTCGCCGGTGTTGGGTCGATGCTGGCGGCCGCGGTCGTGCTCCTGGCGTCGTCGCCGGACAAGGCGCGCTCCGCGGTGGTCCAGGGTGCGTTTCCCTTGGTGGCCGTCATCCTGCTCGTGGTCGGGCTGCTGACGTAGCCCTCGCCGAGCCGGCCCACGACGTACACTTGATCGCCGCCCGCGCGCTTGGCCTTGTACATGGCCCGGTCGGCGGATTCCACCAGACCCTGAACGAGGGATCGCACCCCAGCTTCGGGGACCCGCGACAGTGAAGCGGTGGCCACTCCGATGCTGGCCGTGACGTTCCACGGCGTCTCGCCGATCTCGCGACGCAGTCGTTCGGCCATCCCGATTGCGCTCTGCTCGGTGTCGACGAGTGCGACGACGAACTCCTCGCCACCGATGCGAGCCGTCACCGAGTTGCCCCGGCGCGTACCCCGAAGGATGCCCGCCACGGCGATCAATGTCTGATCGCCCGCGGCGTGCCCGGCGGTGTCGTTGACGCGTTTGAAGGCATCCAGGTCGACCATCACGACCGCAAGGACGGCCGAGCCGTTGCCGATCGACTCCGCCGCCATCGCCCGCACCGATCGGTCGAACGCGCGCCGGTTGGGCAGGTCGGTCAGGGGATCGGTGTCGGACTTGAGTGCGTCGGTACCAAGGATGTGCACCAGAACCTGGGCGGAGAATGGCACCGCCAGGACGCTCACGAAGAGCACCACGAGTTTGCTCAGGGTAAGCGCAATGCCGACGGATTCGCTGAGCTGAATCGCAAGGATCGTTGCGGTAATCGTCGCAACCAGCAGAGTCAAGGCGAGATATCGACCGGTGTGGAAGAACGCGACGTAGCCGGCGAGCGCCACGAATGCGGTGGCACCCTGAATGCCTTCGGCGGGGTTGGACTGGGTCAGGCACGACGCCGCGATGCACGCGTTGGCGGTGATCGCGAACATCATCGATTGACTGCGGGTCGGCCACCGGGCGAGCCACAGCAGAGCCATGACCGCGCAGCACGCGATTATCGCCAGCTTGATGACCCGAAACAGCAGGTCGTCGGGGCCGAAGGTGCTCAGCAGTGTGAGCAGTGGGACGAGGCCGAGCAGGAAGACCGTGCAGGCAATCATGTAGCGAGTGAAGCGCTGCAGGTTGCGCGCAGCGAGATACGCCGACAGCCAGGCGTAATGATCGGGCTGTCGCCACCAGCGGCGTATCCAGTCCACTGCGCTGCACTCACTTGTTGTGGTCGTCGCCCTGGCCGCAGAGACGGTGCGGGCGCACGGCCTGAATTTGTCCAAACTCCGTCGCGGTTCCCCCCGACGAACGCATGCTACCGACAAAGACGACCTTTGCTGGCGTGTTGAGCGACATTCGGCGGATGGCGGCGTTCCCTGCCCAGGTGGCGGCCCGATGACCGGCGGTTGGGTTAGGTGCCCTCGTCGGATGGGTATGTCTGCAGACGACTGAGGAGGAACACGTGAACGACATCGATACTCGCGACCGCGTCCGAGGCGGCCGACTGCGCATGCCGCGCAGCCGGGGCGCGGCAAGTGGTTTCCTGCTGATCTTGCTCGGCATCTGGGGTGCGGCAGTTCCGTTCGTCGGCCCCCACTTCGACTTCTCCTTCAGCCCCGGCCAGGACTGGTCGGCGGCGCGAGGTTGGCTGGAAGTGCTGCCAGGGGTCGCGACCGCATTGGGCGGGGTGCTGTTGCTGTTATCGCGCAACCGTGCAACCGCGATGCTTGGCGGCTGGCTGACCGTCGTTGCTGGCGCGTGGTTCGTCGTCGGCCGGGCGTTCGCCGGTCCGCTGGCGCTGGGGGACGTGGGCACGCCCGTCGCGTCCAATGACACCCAACGCGTCTGGCTCGAGCTGTCGTACTTCTACGGACTCGGAGCGTTGATCGTGTTTCTGGGTGCATTCGCCCTGGGCCGCGTGTCCGTTCGAACTGTCCGTGACGTCGAGTACGCGCGGCGACCGATCGCCGTCGAGCGGGAACCTGCAACGACCGTGATCGCCGACGACGAGCCGAAGCGGTCGCAGGGCTGGCGCAACCGGGTCGGCATGTTCGGCCGACGTCGCACGGCGGTCCACCACTAAGCGGGCGGAGTTCCCCAACAACTTGGCCACTTAGCGGTGGCGCGCCGACTCCTGGGCGAGCTGCACGCGCGACGTCAGGCCGAGCTTGTTGTAGACGTGGCGGAGGTGCGACTGCACGGTTCGCGGTGACACGAAGAGCCGGTTGGCGATGTCCTTGTTGGGTAGCCCCTCGCCGAGCAGCCCCACGACGTCGAGCTCGGTGGGCGTGAGCGACCGCCAACCGCTGGTGGGCCGCTTGCGTTCGCCTCGGCCGCGTTGTGCGTAGGCAATGGCTTCCTCGGTCGACAACGCGGCGCCCTCAGCCCAGGCGGCGTTGAAGTCACTGTGGCCCAGCGCATCACGAGCTGCCGTCACCGTCGTCTCGTAACCAGCGTCATAGACTTTGAACCGGGCCTCACCGGCGCGGCGGATGCGGTCTGCGGCGCCGAAGAACCGTCCCGCTTCGCGATGGCTGCCTGCGCCGCAGGCCAGACCGGCGAGCACCTCGAGGACGTCGGGAACGCCGAGGTATGCCTCGACGCCGACCGCGCACTCAAGCGAGTCATGTGCGTCCTGTTCGGCCTGTTCGGCCTGTTCGGGCTCACCTTGCGCGACAGCCACGCGGGCACGCGTCGTCAGCGCCACCGCCCGATAAAACCCGGTCGTCGACGCGACGGCATCTGATTCAGCTGAACGTCGACGGTGAGGACCTCACGGTTGACGACCTCCACCGGCTCGTCGCCGCGCTGGTGGCCGGCGCCGATACCGACTAGCCCCGTGACTCCTTGGGGTCGTCACCGAGATCTTGGATCTCGCGAGAAGGACTCAGCCCGTGTAGACCATCACGTGCTTGATGCGGGTGTAGTCCTCGAGCCCGTACATCGACAGGTCCTTGCCGTGCCCGGAGGACTTGAAGCCACCATGGGGCATCTCGGCGACCAGGGGGATGTGGGTGTTGATCCAGACGCAGCCGAAGTCCAGCGCGTTGGACATCCGGATCGCCGTCGAGACGTCCTTGGTCCACACCGATGACGCCAGGGCGAATTCCACCCCGTTCGCCTTCTCCAGCGCGTCGGCCTCTTCGGTGAACGACTGCACCGTGATCACCGGCCCGAAGACCTCGGTCTGGATCAGCCGGTCGTCCTGCTTGAGGCCGCCGATCACGGTCGGCTCGACGTAGAAGCCGCTGCCGCCCTGGCGGTGCCCACCGATCGCGACCTTCGCGTGATCGGGCACGTCGTCGAAATAGCTGAGCACGCGCTCCATCTGGTTGACGTTGTTCACCGGGGGCACCCAGGCGTCCTCGTCGTCGGCGGGGCGGCCGTAGGTGGTCGTCGCCCCTGCGGCCTGCTCGGCGAGTGCGGCCGTCAGGTCGTCGACCACCGAGGCATGCGCCAGCACCCGGGTCGCCGCTGTGCAGTCCTGCCCGGCGTTGAAGTATCCCGCCGTGGCGATTCCCTCTGCGGCGGCGGCGATGTCGGCGTCGCCGAACACGATCACCGGCGCCTTGCCGCCGAGCTCCAG
This sequence comes from Mycobacterium sp., assembly GCA_032162385.1. Lineage (GTDB taxonomy): Bacteria > Actinomycetota > Actinomycetes > Mycobacteriales > Mycobacteriaceae > Mycobacterium. The sequence goes on along the minus strand of JAVRPF010000079.1, from coordinate 2,126 downwards.
GTGTGTGCGCTTGAGGTGCCCACCCGCACTCACCGCGACCGCGCGGCCCGCGGCCACCGACCCGGTGATCGAGACCATCTCCGGCGTCGGGTGAGCGACGACGCCCGCTCCGGTCACCCGGTCACCGGTGACGACGTTGAGCACGCCGGGTGGAAGGTGCTTGGTGGCCAGTTCGGCCAGCATCACGGTGGTCACCGGTGTGGTGTCGCTGGGCTTGATCACCACGGTGTTGCCCGCGGCGATGGCGGGACAGAACTTCCAGATCGCCATCATCATCGGGTAGTACCACGGTGCCACCTGGCCGATCACGCCGACCGGCTCACGTCGGATCCACGACGTGTGCCCCTCCATGTACTCGCCGGCCGACTTGCCCTCCAAAACCCTTGCAGCGCCCGCGAAGAAGCGGATCTGATCGACCATCGGCGGAATCTCTTCGGCCATCGTGACGTGGTTGGGCTTGCCGGTGTTGCGGCCCTCGGCGGCCACGAGATCCTCGGCGGCCTTCTCGACCTCGTCGGCGAAGGCCAGTAATGCCTTCTGCCGTTGCGACGGCGTGGTGCGCTTCCAATCCTTGAACGCCGTTGCGGCGGCGGCGTAGGCGTTGTCAATGTCTTGTTCGTTGGAAATCGGTGCGGTGCCATAGGTTTCGCCAGTGGACGGGTCGACGAGCGGCATCGTCGCGCCGCTCACCGAATCAACCAGTTCGCCGCCGATGAAGTTCTGCACGGTTGTCACGAAAACCAGCTCCTATCCAGTCGAGACGGTCAGAGGTCCGCAAGGACAAGGGCGAGCACGTCGAGGCCTTCTTCGAGAAGCTCGTCGCTGATCGACAGGGGTGGGAGGAAGCGCAGGACGTTGCCGAACGTCCCGCAGGACAGCACGATGACGCCCGCGGCGTGGGCGCCTGCGCACAACGCCTTGGTGAGGTCTGCGTCGGGCTCGGTGGTGCCGGACTTCACCAGCTCGACGGCGATCATCGCGCCGCGTCCACGGACGTCGCCGATCCGGTCGTCGTCGGCTTGCATGCGGTGCAGTCGGTCCTTCATCAAGGTCTCGATCTCACCTGCGCGCGCGACCAGTCCGTCGGCCTCGATGGTGGCGATGGTGGCCAACGCCGCCGCACAGGCGACCGGATTGCCGCCGTAGGTGCCGCCCAAGCCGCTGACGTGCGGCGCGTTCATGATCTCGGCGCGCCCGGTGACCGCCGACAGCGGCATGCCGTCGGCGATGCCCTTGGCCGTGACGATCAGATCGGGGTCGATGCCCTCGTGCTCGGAGGCGAACATAGCGCCGGTGCGGGCGAACCCGGTCTGCACTTCATCGGCGATGAACACCACGTCATTGCGGCGGCACCACGCCAGTAGCGCCTGCAGGAAACCCTCGGCCGGAACGATGAAGCCGCCCTCGCCCTGAATCGGCTCGATGATGACCGCGGCCAGGTTCTCGGCCCCCACCTGTTTGTCGATCACGCTGAGCGCCCGCTTGGCGGCCTGCTCGCCGTCGGTGGCCATCTCCTTGCCGAACTCCGCATCCCGGAACGGATAGGACATGGGAGCGCGGTAGATCTCCGGCGCGAACGGACCGAAGCCGTGCTTGTAGGGCATCGACTTGGCGGTCAACGCCATGGTCAGGTTGGTGCGGCCGTGATAGGCGTGGTCGAACGACACCACCGCCTGCCTGCGGGTGTACGACCTCGCGATCTTGATCGCATTCTCGACCGCCTCGGACCCGGAGTTGAACAGTGCCGAACGCTTCTCGCCCTGGACGGGAGCCAGCCGGTTGAGGTGTTCGCAGACCGCCACGTACTCCTCGTAGGGCGTGATCATGAAGCAGGTGTGCGTGAAGTCGGCCACCTGGGCACGGACCGCGTCGACGACACGGGGGGCGGAGTTGCCGATGGTGGTGACGGCGATGCCCGAGCCCAGGTCGATGAACCGGTTGCCGTCGACGTCCTCGACGATGCCGCCACCGGCGCGCGCCGCATAGACGGCCATGGTGGTCCCGATGCCGGTGGATACGGCCGCGGCCTTGCGTTCGATCAGGGCCGCCGACTTGGGGCCGGGGATGGTGGTGGCCAGGTAGCGGCTCTGTTCGAGGGTGCTCACGTCTGACTCCTGCGAGGGTGG
>JAVRPF010000078.1:0-7638 GCA_032162385.1 Mycobacterium sp. | reverse complement strand
GACGATTGCCCGGCCCTCGTCCTGGTGGCGCCCCACCCGGACGACGAGACCCTCGGCTTCGGTGCCAGCGCGGCCACGCTGCGGGCGCGCGGTGTCGAGGTCCAGGTGGTGTCGGTGAGCGACGGCGGTGGGGCTTGTCCAGAGCTCTCGCGTCGGGAGCGAACGTGGCTGGAGAGTGATCGTCGTGCCGAATTGCACCGTGCCACCGAGATCTTGGGCCTGAGCGCTCCAGTCTGCCTCGGGCTGCCGGACGGCGAACTGAATGACCACGAAACGGAGTTGACCGCCCGTCTCGCCGGTCTGCTCGACGCTGGGCCGAAGGGGGTGTGGTGCGCCGCGACATGGCGCGGAGATGGGCATCCCGACCACGAAGGGGTCGGACGCGCGACCGCCGCAGCGGCCGAACGTACGGGAGCAGCGTTGCTGGAGTATCCGGTGTGGATGTGGCACTGGGCCGCACCGGACGATGACGTCGTGCCATGGCAGCGCATGTCCAGGGTGCGGGTCGACCGCGCCGCGATGGCGCTTAAACGACGCGCCGCCAAGGTGTTCCGGACGCAGCTGACACCGCGCGAACCCGGGGCTGAGGCCGTCCTGCCACCCTTCGTGGTGCGACGACTGCTCGCCGTGGGAGAGGCGGTGTTCCGGTGATGCGGCGTGTCCCCGACGGCTACTTCGACGCCATGTACGCGAAGTCGCGCGATCCGTGGCAACTTGCCGGGCGTTGGTACGAATGGCGCAAGTACGCCATCACGATGGCGATGTTGCCGCGTCCTCGCTACCGCCATGGGTACGAGCCGGGGTGTTCGGTGGGCGTGCTCACCGAACTGCTGACCACCAGGTGCGATCACGTCACGGCCACCGACGTCGCGGCGACGGCGCTCGAGACGACGGCCGAACGATTGGAGCGCGGTGGGCGGTCAGAGCAGGTGACTCTCGACCGGCGCTCACTCGATTCGGGCTGGCCGGCGGGCGTTTTCGACCTAGTGGTTCTGTCCGAAGTGGCGTACTACTTCGATGCGGAGAGCCTGCGCGCTGTCCTGGACCGGGAATGCCCGCAACTCGCCACGGGAGCGACGGTGATCGCGGCACATTGGCGCCACGCGGTCGAGGACTATCCGCTGACCGGCGACGAGGCGAACTTCATCATCGCCGACACCGCCGAATTGCAGGCGCTGGCGCATTATTCGGACGACGACGTCGTCATCGACGTGTTCGCCAAGGGCGGCGCGGCCCAGTCGGTTGCCGCCAGCACCGGCGTTCCCGGAGTGCGGACGTGAACTAAGTCCGCGGGATCATTCTCAGATGGCTCCGCGGACCCCGCACGACAGCCGCAACCGCCGTCTCCAGCGTGGTGGCGACGGGCAGGCCGCCGCCCGGATCGCAAATTCGCAACAGCCTGTCCACCTCGCGACCGGGTACGACCACCCAGTTCACGCCGCTTCCGGAACAGGTGACGTTGATCTTGTGGAGCGTTGAAAAGCCCTGTGTACCGAAGAACTGCAGGCCACGTAGGTCGACGATCAACCGGGTCGACGCTTCGAGGCTGCGCTCCACGTACTCGGCGAGGTCACCGGCATTGGACGCGTCGACCTCGCCCTCGGCCGCGACCATCACCGTCGACGCGCTGATGAGGCAGCAGGTGAAGTGGGCCCGTTCCCGCGGGGCGCAGGGTGCCCACCTCCGGGCTTGGGTGGCAGCGATTGACACGGTGAACTCCATTAGTCGTACTGAGGGTCACGTCTACGTCTTGGGCTCTGTTTCCCGAAAGCGGTCGGCCCGGGTTCTCGCCGGGCGTTTCTTGATGACGTCTCGTGCGGCTGTGGACTCAACCTCAGGAAACTGTAGTACGAATTCGGTGGCCCGACAATGACGGTTAGATCGGCATAATACTTGCTGGTCAGCGCGTTAATTTTAGGCGAGTAAACGGTATCTGCCATACCGGCAGCGAACGGAAGTGCAATGATCGTGGCCGTGGACGTCGACCGTCCCCAGGACGACCAAAACTGGGATCAGTCCGTACGTTCGGAAACCGAAACCGAACGGCTGGACCGCAATTGGTCGAGCCTCCTGCAGGAACTGCGCGTGGTGCAGACCGGCGTGCAACTGCTGACGGGCTTTCTGCTCACGCTGCCCTTTCAACAGCGTTTCGACCTGCTGGACCAGCACATGCGAATGGTGTACCTGGCGACCGTCGCGTGCTCGGTGGCGTCGACCGTGCTCCTGATCGCTCCGGTCGGGATGCACCGCGTGTTGTTCAGGCAGCGCCGGCTCGATTCTCTGGTGTCGGCCGCGCACCGGATGGCATACGCGGGTCTGCTGTTGTTGGGCCTGGTGATGGTGGGTACGACGGTGGTCATCTTCGAAGCCGTGTCCGGACGGGCGGCCGCGGTGGTCGCCGGTGCGACGGCGCTGGCGGCGTTCGGAGCGTTCTGGGTAGTCGTTCCGGTATGGATGCGGGTTTCTCGGCGTTGAACCAGGGGTATCTCTAGCGCATCGGAAGACAGTGGTCACCGGCATCAACGCCAAGACTGCGGTGATCGCGGAAAGCGAGAGCCAGCCATGGGCTCCAAGCATCAGAGGCAGGATCGGGACGACGGCCAGTTCAACCGCGTCTTCGCCGCGGTGACGGCGGTGGTCGTGTTCACCGCAGTCGTGTCAGCGGCGGTGGTGTTCTTCATCGGCTCGTCCGTTCCCTACGGCCAAGGCGCGCCCGACGCCGCGACGACAGCGCAGCCGGTCAGCCAGCAGGGCACCTTGGTGGCCGTGTCCCCGGACTCCGTCACGGCGCGCAGCTCGAACGGGTTCGCGCGGACGTATCAGATCAACGCCGAGACCACGGCGATCACCGGCGCTGGCAGCCGGATCGGTAGTGCGGCTTCGGCGTTCGATGTGAACGACGAGGTCTCGATCCTCGGGGTGATCCGCGACGGCACGGCGATTGCGACGACGGTCGCGGGCTTGGCGGTCTCTGATCTGAGTGGTCCTCCCATGGACAGCGTCGCCGCGCTGCCGTGAGGCCGTCACGCGACGGAAACCAGCTTCACAGCGGATTACATCCCCCGGAACGGAATAGATGCGACCCAGAAATGCGCTCTAGAGGAAGGACTGTTTAGCAAAGTTAAGGAGTTTGACCGTGAGCGCACGAAACGTGAAGCCGTTCGCCGTCATCGGCGCCGGAGTTGCCATCACTGGGGCCGCCTTGGCCGGGGCGATTGTGCAGGGTCCGTCGGGAGCGGGCACTATCGCCGCATCCCCGATGAGCACGGGTGTCACCGTCACGGCGACCACCCCGGCCAGCGAAGCGCCGATTCCCGAGGCGCAGCCCAGCATCAAGGGCCCCGCGCCGTTGCCGAAGGAGGAGCAGGGACTTCCCGGCTAAGTCGTCGGCAGGTGGTTTATTTGTGGTGATTGCCCGCCACCGGGGCTACGCCGTAGCCTCGGGGCGTGGCGGGATCCACTCCGGTCAGCGCCGACGAACTGGCTGGCCTGGAGTTCTTTACGGGCTGTTCCGTCGAATCACTGGGTCCGCTGGCGGCCCGCCTGCGCACGCTGATCGCAGCGCCGGGACAGGTTCTGCTGCGCCAGGGCGAGCAAGCCGTCTCCTTTCTGTTGATCGGCTCCGGCCACGCGCAGGTCGAACACGTCGGGGACGGCGGCGACGTCAGCGTCGTCAGGGTGGGGCCGGGGCTGATCGTCGGCGAGATCGCGCTGCTGCGTGACGCGCCACGCAACGCGACGGTCACGGCCACCGACGCGCTTTCGGGCTGGGTCGGTGGACGGGAGGCCTTCGCCGCGTTGGTCGAGGTGCCGCGCATGCTGGACAAACTGCTGCGCACGGCGCGGCAGCGGCTGGTCACCTACCTCACGCCGATTCCCGTGCGCATGCGCGACCACACGGAACTGTATCTGCGTCCAGTGCTGCCCGGTGACAACGAGCGCACCGTGCACGGCCCGGTGTTGTTCTCCGCCGAGACGTTCTACCGCCGGTTCCAGACGACCCGCACGCCGACGGCCTCGCTGATGACCTACCTGTTCGAGGTCGACTACGTCGACCACTTCGTGTGGGTGATGACCGAGGGCATCGACGGGCCGGTGGTCGCCGACGCGCGCTTCGTCCGCGACGTGGCGGACCCGACCGCCGCCGAGGTGGCGTTCATCGTCGGCGACGACTACCAGGGCCGGGGCATCGGGACGTTCCTGATGGACGCGTTGGCCGTCGCGGCGCGCGGGTGCGGCATAAAACGATTCACGGCGCGGGTGCTGTCGGAGAATTACTCCATGCGGACGATTCTCGACCGGTATGGAGCTGAGTGGCACCGCGACGAGCAGGGCGTCGTGACAACAGTCATCGACGTACCCCCACTTCGGGCGCTGTCGATCCCCCCGAAGCTCTACCGCAAGATCAGCTCGCTCGCGCGCCAAGCCGTAAGGGCGGTCGGCTGATGCGGCCGGCCTTGAACAAGGACACCCGGCTGTGTATCTCGCTGGCGGCCAGGCCATCCAACATCGGCACCCGGTTCCACAACCACCTCTACGACGTGCTCGGCCTGGACTTCATCTACAAGGCGTTCACCACCACCGACATTGGGGCGGCCATCGGTGGCGTGCGCGCGCTGGGCATCCGCGGCTGCTCGGTGTCGATGCCGTTCAAGGAGGACGTCATCGCGCTCGTCGACGAGGTCGAGCAGTCGGCGCGGGCCATCCACTCGGTGAACACCATCGTCAACGAGGACGGCTACCTCAGCGCATCGAACACCGATTATCTTGCGGTGCAACGACTCATCGACGAACACTGCCTCGACCCCGCCGGGACGGTGCTGATCCGCGGCAGCGGCGGGATGGCCAGCGCGGTCGGCGCCGCGTTCCGCGACCACGAGTTCCGGTCCGGGACCGTCGTCGCGCGCAACGAGGACGCCGGGCGTGCGCTGGCCGAGCGGCTCGGCTACGACTACGCGCCCGACGTCGGCTCTCGGTCGGCGGCGGTGATCGTCAACGTCACGCCCCTTGGGATGGCGGGCGCGCCGGAGGCGACCGAGCAGGCCTTCGACGAACGAGCGATCACCAACGCGCGCACGGTGTTCGACGTCGTGGCGCTGCCGTCGGAAACACCGTTGATCAAGGCTGCGCGCGCCGCAGGCGTCGACGTCATCACCGGCGCCGAGGTCATCGCGTTGCAGGCCGCCGAGCAGTTCGAGCGCTACACCGGCGTACGGCCGACGGCCGAGCAGATCGCCGAGGCATCCGCGATCTCGCGGGCCTGACCGTCACGGAGGCGAGCGAAGCGACGGGGAATGTCAGGGCGCGTTGACCACCACGATGGGTCGCCGGACCCGCTCGAGCATGTGGCCGGTGAACCCCGCGTACATCATCCGGGCCTGAACGAACCAGCTCAGCGATGAATGCACAGCGGTGGCCGTCGGCGGTGCGTCCGCCGGAAGTGGGATCTCGAACGGAAGGACCACCGGTACACCTGCGCGTAGCGGAATTCGCTTGCCCAGTGTGACGATTCGGCCGTCCCATTGGTTGCCCGGCCCTGGTGTGCGGGTCAGTGGATGCGACTCCCGGTCGCGTTGCCAGGACACCGCGAGGTCGCCATCGGGCAGATCGATCGTCGGTGTCAGGGTCGCCTGGCCGGTGATGATGTCGCCGGCCCGGTACACCGGCGATGCCAGGGTGATGTCGATGACGGTCTCGGCGGCACCGGCTACCACCTCGATGGGATCCACGTAGGCCTCGACGTCGGCGGTGCCGATGACCACGGCGAACTCGCCGCGGGCGTCGACGTCGCGGCCGCCGCGATCGACGGTGACTCGGCATTCCCAGCGGGCGATCAGGGGTGACGACGCCGGCGCCCAGGACGGTATGCGGAACGTCGAGGACGCGCCAGTGAACTCCCCTGTGGCGATGGGGACATCCTCGCCGTCGACGCTGACCCACTCGTCGGTGTCGCGGTCACCGCCGTAGTTGGTGCCGACCTGATCGGCCGTCCAGATGGTGTCGTTGTCTGCCGCCGCCACCGAATCCACGCGGCCGGCCCAGTGGTACTGGTAGAAGTTCGTGTAACCCCACTCCAGGCGCGCCGAGCTGACCTTGTCGATGGGCTTGTCCGTGGTGACGGTGGCAGTGACGGTCTGACGTGGCGTGACGATCGTCGGCGACACAACGACTTTCGCGCCGCCAGAACGATTGAAGAGACCCACTAGATCTTTTGGTTCTTCGCGAACTTTTCCCTGGTCGCCGCGTACTCCTCCGGGCGGCTCTTCTTCTGGTAGGCCTGCATCGGCCAGAAGAGCACCCAGAGAAGGGGATAGATCGTCACGTAGAGCAGCAGGGTGAGCAGGCCACCCGCCAGCACGGCGAACACCCACGCGGGATAGATGAGGATCAGGCAGAACTGAAGGAACTGTTTGACGACGACGGGATAGCCCTCGGCCTGCGACCACACTAGGCGGGGGCTCATCGCGTGGAGGAACTGCTCGAACTTCGACGTCTCGGCTTCGGCTTCCGCTTGCGCCTCGCTGACGTCGCGGCCACGCTCTTCGCGAGTGAGCCCACGCTCCGGCGGCGGCGGTTCGCCGGGGTTGGGCGGCTGGACTGCGGTCATGGCGTGATCGTGGTCTTCTCGTCGATCTGGGAGGTGGCGTCCATCAACGGCCCCATCTGTTCCTCGAGGCCGTCGGCGTTCAGCTGCAGCACGAAGATGTCGCCCTTGCTGGGGATGACGACCGTCTTCTGGGCGATCATCCGCTGGGCGCCGTCCTTCACGTAGCTGCCACCGATCTGAAAGGCGTCGAACCCGCCGAGGGTGCTGGTGTTGCCGTCGCCGCCTTCGAAGCCGGGCAGGTTCTTCAACTCGCCGGGCGCGTACTCGAGGACCTTGGCCGGATCGACATTGCCGGTCAGCTTGGACATCAGCTCGACGATCGACGGCGGATCGCTGGCCATCGTTGGATCGGTGGAGACGATGGCGCCCCAGGCGTACCCGGGTGTCTTCGCCCCGGCATCCGCCCAGCCCTCGGGGACCGGCAGGTCGACAGTCGGGGTTCCTGGATCGCCACGCTTGACCGGGGTCTCGGTGATCCCGTTCGCCTTGATGTAGTCCGCGATGGTCTCGTTCTTGCCCGCCGCCTGCGGCGACTTGGTCGGCGCGGCGCTGCTGCTCTTGGTGCTGCTCGATGCGCTGCTGCTCGACGCCGACGAACTCGGCGCGGTCTTGGTGTCCGACCCGCAACCCGCAAGGGCGAGGCCCAGTGCGACAACGGCGATGGCGGTACCGCCGGTTTTCATGGGCGAGGGCATGGAGTCTCCTGTCGTCGGAAGCAGCATGAGCCTACGGTCAGCAAACCAGATACGCACGCGAAATGCCGGTGGGCCGTTAGAAACCGATCTCGCGTGGGGCGAATCGCTCGGTCACGTTGCCAGTCAACGACTCGTCGTAGGGGTCGACGGCCTTGGTCTGTGCCCCTTCGTCGAGGTCGAGGCGCCCCATCTGCACCCAGATGGTGCTAGGGCTGGTGGTGAGCTCGAAGAAGTACGTGCGGTTGGTCAGGTCGCACACCGTGCGGTACTCGGTGTTGTACACGCCGAAGTCGGCGTACGGCGCGCCGAACGGCACCGAGACGTTGCGGATGATCG
>JAVRPF010000077.1:0-3150 GCA_032162385.1 Mycobacterium sp. | reverse complement strand
AAGTGCCACCCTCGATGACGGCGGGGTGACCCTCATGTCGACCCCAGGGTCTGACTTCAACCACGCGCCACAGAGCGCTTTGAGGCACCCCGCCCCAAAACCTCTTTGTTCAGGACTCTCCTAGCTGCAGTCGCGAAGGCATTGCTTCAAGTTTCGGAGGCTCGACGTTCCGAGAAGTCTTCCCGTTCAACACGAATCGTCGCCGGTTGGCCGGGTTCACCCTTACGCCGCCTGGTATCCGTTGCCCACAAATGGGCACAGTCCGGGCATTGCAGGTAGACCAATGTGCCCTTGTTGCTCAGAAGGTACTGCCAATGGCTGCTGCAATTTCGACGACTCTGGCACTCATGGCAATCCGCGCCGTGCCGGCAATTCGGGCACGGCAGCCATGCCCGGCGACAGGAGTCGGCCTGGGGGTCAATCGGCAGCACGGCTTGCCGTCCGATCCGGCAGCACTCCGGCGCTTACCAATTCGTCGTACACCCGCTGTTGATCGGGGTCCAGATTGGAGTAGAGCAGTACGTAGGCCTGCATCTCTTGGGCCAGCGCATCAATCGGATCCCAGTTGTCCCCGATCGCCACTAGGACCGCCCTACGACGCCGCGCCTCGTCGAGCGATAGGTCGTGGGCGAAGAACTGCGGCTCGATCGGCACGGTGGAACTCCTTCGGTGGCTGGCCCGATCCTGCTTGCACTATCCAGGATTGCGCGTTCACCGAAGCTTGGTCACCACCGCTGACCCCCATCTGTACTTCCCGCCTGCCTGAATCTGTACTTACCGGCTGGCCGTCGGTGCTGCCGGCCAGGAGCCCGAGCCGCCAGTGAAGCCAGTAGTTACGCAAATGCGCCAACGATTCGGCTCTGTCCTCCAGTTAGGCCGTTGTCGATGCCGAGACGCAGATGAACGTGCGCACAATATCGGCTGGTGGGGGAATTGATTGGGGTGAGCAGTGACGACCCGGGTTCGCAGAACCGCCAGACCGGAGATCGTCGCCCCGGCACTGGGGAGAACCCGCCGCACGCTCTACAGCTGGGCGTTCCCCACCTTCACCGTGCATTCCCACGACAGCCGTTTCGAGGCAGACGATTTCGCCGCTGAATCGGCGCGCCACGTGAACTACAGCCTCGACTCACCGTTCGTTCGGGGCAATCTGGAATTGGCGGACAGTCTCGCCAGCGCATCGTGATCTGTCGCCGGACCAGTGCGGCACTTTCTGATCGGCGGCGCGCAGGGCACACCGTGCCCGGTGTCGCCATCTTGCATCACATACATCCCGCTCGTGGCCGACGGCAACGACTGCTAGTGGCCTCCTTCGGTTTGGCGGATCTGCTCGGCCGCGTCCGCCGTTGCGAGCTTGGCGGCGAGGAAGCCGCTGCCGGCGGACAGTGAAGCACGCATCGGCGACTTCGCCGACCTGGTCGCCACCGCGATCGCCAACGCGGCCGTCCGCGCCGAACTGATCGCCTCGCGCGCCCGCATCGTCGCGGCCGCCGATGATGCGCGCCGCCGTCTGGAACGCGACCTGCATGACGGCGCCCAACAGCGGCTGGTTGCGCTGGGCCTTGGGCTGCGGGCCGCGCAAGCGTGCGTGCCTGAGGAACTGGAGCCGCTCAAGGAGGAGATCTCTGGGCTGTTGACGACTGTGGCCGGGGTTTCGGCGGAGGTGCAGGAGATCTCGCGGGGACTCCATCCGGCGATCCTGTCGAGGGGAGGTTTGGGCCCGGCCCTCAAAACGCTGGCGCGCCGCTCCGCCGTTCCGGTGGGCCTCGTCATCCATGTCGACCAAAGGTTGCCGGACGCAGTCGAAGTGGGCGCCTACTACGTCGTGGCCGAGGCCCTCACCAACGCGGCCAAACACGCACGAGCATCGGTTGTCAGGTGTGTGCAGAAGTCGTCAGGGGTACCGTCCTTCGGCTCGTGGTTCGCGACGACGGGATCGGCGGAGCTGCCGCTGGTAAGGGCTCAGGACTGACCGGTCTAGTCGACCGCGTCGAGGCGCTCGGCGGCAAGATGACGATCCAAAGTCACGCCGGCAGCGGAACCTGACTGCTCGCCGACATCCCTAGTGAAACCGATTAGCCGACGCGCCGTCCGTCACCTGCCGGCCGGAAGATCGTCTCAGCCAGCATGCGCCGGGACCACGCTCGGTATGCGCGGTCACCCTCCACCCGTCGCGCTGGGCAATTGTAGGTACTGTTTTGGGGAAGACGGTGAGCGCCAGCAGGTCGGCGCGGGCGGCATCGAGGTGTTCGGCCACCTTCGGGAGCTTGTCCGACAGCGCGTCGATGACCCGATCGCATTGGGCACCAACAGAGTCAGCGTCGGGTTGGTCGAACACCGAGTCCAGCAGGGTGCGCACCCATGGCCAGGATGCCTTCGGGATGACGGCCATGAGGTTGGTGCGGCAGCGCTGCCAGGCCCGCCCCGGGCAGGGTGGCGCCGATCGCGGTCACCGGTCCGGCGTGGGCGTCGGAGGTGACCAGACCACCCCCGAGCGGTCGCTGGCGGTCAACGTCCGCCAGAACGCGCCGTCCTCGGCGTTGACCCCGGCCGCGATCAAGGCGTGCACGTTGATCACCCGGCCAGCCTCACGGACCTGAGGACCGGCATCGGCCGCGACGAACGTGTACGGTCCGCATCCAGCGGCCGGCTACGGAACGCCTCCACCGCGGTGTCTCGAAGAATCACGCGATGCCCTTCAATCAATCGGCTACGACACGCCGGGCCTGACAATCAGGGGCGTCAGACTGCGTGTGACAGCAATGCCTCGACCTCAGCTGCAGACCGGCCCGGGATCTGTGCTTCCCGCGACGTGCTCAGGACCTAATTGACACCTTGTTGTCGGGACCTTCTTGACAGGTACCGGCCCGGCTTGTGATGCTTGCTCGCCGTGTCAGATGGAGCGCAGTCCGGTGATCGGGAGTGGTCGGTAGAGTGGTGGTTTCGAGCTGCTGGTGGCTGTCCGGTATGGGTGTCGCGCTAGGCGCCCCCTGAATCGAATTCGGGTGTCAAGCAGGTCCTGGGACTGTCAACCAGGTCAAGCGCCCCTTAGGTCGAGCAGCTCCCAACCGCACATAACCCTGGGGAATAACGCGACCGTGGACAACCGCGGTCAGGTGATGGGGGAGTGCGGCGTCACGCAATCGAAGA
>JAVRPF010000076.1:0-5522 GCA_032162385.1 Mycobacterium sp. | reverse complement strand
GCGGTACCCGCGGCAGGCGTGGTCGTCGAAACCATGGTCGCGCTGGTGCTGGCCCGCGCGGCGTTGGAGAAGTTCGGCGGCGACTCGCTGGCCGAGACCCGCGCCAACGTGGACACCTACCTGCGCGCAGTCAGCGACCGGGGGTTCAATGCGGTGCAGGCGTCGGGCTGATGGCACCCAAGGCCGTCCTCGTGGGCATGCCCGGCTCGGGCAAGTCCACCATCGGGCGCCGCCTCGCCAAGGCGCTCGACGTGCCACTGCTCGACACCGACCTCAAGATCGTCGAGACCACCGGCCGCAGCATCGCCGAGATCTTCGTCGACGGCGAGCAGGAGTTTCGTCGCATCGAGGCAGACGTGGTGCGCGCCGCCCTGGCCGAGCACGACGGCATCGTGTCGTTGGGTGGCGGCGCGGTGACCTCTGCCGAGGTGCGCGACGCGTTGGCCGGCCACACCGTGATCTACCTGGAAATCAGTGCCGCCGAGGGTATTCGGCGCACCTCCGGGGGCGCCGGGCGCCCGCTGCTGGCCGGTGCCGACCCGGCCGAGACGTTCCGCAGGCTGATGGCCGCGCGGGTTCCGCTGTACCGTCAGGTCGCCACGATGCGGATCGACACCAACCGGCGCAACCCGGGCGCGGTGGTGCGCCACATCGCCCACCGACTCGATTGCGCCACGCCGGAACCCCAGCAGGGCCGACGGCGCCGCAGGCCGACGTGGCGCAGGCTGCCGACCGTCCTGAATCCCGCGCCCGCCACCGAGGCCCCGCCGAGTCCCTCGGCGCTGGCCCGCCGAGTGGAAGCACGCGATGACTGAACCCATGACCGTCGAGGTGCTCGTCGAGCGGCCCTACCCGGTGATCATCGGGACCGGGTTGCTCGATGACCTGACCCGGGTGCTCGACGGACGCCACAAGGTGGCGATCCTGCACCAGCCGGTGCTGGCCCAGACCGCCGAGGCGATTCGCCATCACCTGTCCGCGAAGGGCATCGACGCGCACCGCATCGAGATTCCCGATGCCGAGGCCGGCAAGGAACTGCCGGTCGTTGGCTTCCTCTGGGACGTGTTGGGCCGCATCGGAATCGGCCGCCGCGATGCCATCGTGAGCCTGGGCGGGGGAGCAGCCACCGACGTCGCCGGTTTCGCCGCAGCCACCTGGCTGCGCGGCGTCGACATCGTGCACGTGCCGACCACGCTGCTCGCCATGGTCGACGCGGCCGTCGGTGGCAAGACCGGCATCAACACCGACGCGGGCAAGAACCTGGTCGGCGCCTTTCACCAGCCACTCGCCGTGCTCGTCGACCTCGCCACGCTGGAGACGTTGCCGCGCAACGAGATCGTGGCGGGCATGGCAGAGATCGTGAAGGCCGGCTTCATCGCCGACCCCGTCATCCTCGACATGATCGAGGCCGATCCCGAGGCCGCGCTCGATCCGGCAGGCGTCGTGCTGCCCGAATTGATCCGGCGCGCGGTCGCCGTCAAGGCGGAGGTGGTGGCCGCCGACGAGAAGGAATCCGCGCTTCGCGAGATCCTCAACTACGGCCACACCCTGGCGCACGCGATCGAGCGGCGCGAGCGCTACCAGTGGCGCCACGGTGCCGCGGTGTCGGTGGGTTTGGTGTTCGCCGCCGAACTCGGCAGGCTCGCCGGGCGGCTCGACGACGGCACCGCCGATCGGCACCGGTCGGTCCTGACGTCGCTTGGGCTGCCGGTGAGCTACGACGCCGACGCCCTGCCGCAGCTGCTCGAATACATGGCCGGTGACAAGAAGACCCGGGCCGGTGTGCTGCGTTTCGTCGTCCTCGACGGGCTGGCCAAACCGGGCCGACTGGAGGGCCCGGACCCGGCCCTGGTGGCTGCCGCTTACTCGGAGATCGGAGTCCGGCCGTGACCGAGACCTCAACAACGACGGTAAACGTGATCAACGGGCCGAACCTCGGCCGGCTCGGCCGCCGCGAGCCCGCGGTCTACGGCACCACCACCCACGACGATCTGGTCGCGCTGATCGAGCAAGAGGCCGGCGGGCTCGGGCTGAAAGTCGTTGTCCGCCAGAGCGACGACGAATCCGAGCTGCTTGGCTGGATTCACGCTGCCGCCGACGCGGGCGAACCGGTGGTGCTCAACGCCGGTGCGCTGACCCACACCTCAGTGGCGCTGCGCGACGCGTGCTCGGAACTGAGCGCGCCGCTGATCGAGGTGCACATCTCGAACGTGCACGCCCGCGAGGAGTTCCGGCACCACTCGTACCTGAGCGCCGTGGCGACGGGTGTGATCGTGGGGCTGGGCGTGCAGGGGTACCTGTTGGCGCTGCGCTACCTGGCCGGTCGCGGCTAGGGGGACTTCTCGGCCTCGGTCGGCGCGGTCTCCGTGCCGACCGCTGCCGGCTCGCGGACGGCCTGGAACACGTCGGTGTCGGCGCGCTCGCCTTCGGCGCCTTGCCGCTGGAACGGCGGGGTGTTGCGGTCGATGAGGTACCGACCCAGCGCCACGCCCGCGATGGCCGCCAGGAACGTCAGGAGTGCGGTGAACGCGGCGAACGTGGTGACCTCGTTGAGCAACGCCTCGGCGTACAGGTTGTCGTAGAACAACGAGATGAACCACGCCACCAGGCCGCTGACGATGCCGGCGAACAGACCCGCGAGCAGCCACGTCATGGCCAGATCGCCGCGCCGGTCCGGGTCGGGGTTGGCCCTGGCGTCTGCGCGGCCGTCGATCAGCCCCCAGATGAACGCCGCGATGGCGAACAACAAAACCAGGGTGACACTGATCACCAGCGCATGTGTTTCCCAGGCGTTGATCATCGCGCCCTGCAGTAGACGGATCACGACCATCAACGCCGCGAACACCAGTCCGCGCAGCAACCACTTACTCATGAGGGCACAGCGTAGCGAGTAGCGTCAACGGCTGTGACGATTTCACAGCGCCGGGACCGCCTGCGTCGGCGATTGGTCGCCGCCGAGTTGGACGCCATGTTGGTAACGGACCTGGTCAACGTGCGTTATCTGTCCGGTTTCACCGGTTCGAATGCCGCGCTGCTGATCCTCGCCGAACATGAAACGCCGGTGCTGGCCACCGACGGGCGCTACCGCACCCAGGCCGCTCAGCAGTCGCCGGACGCCGAGATCGTCATCGAACGGGCCTGCGGGCCGCACCTGGCGGCGCGCGCGGCGGCCTGGAACGTGCGTCGGCTCGGCTTCGAGAGCCACGTCGTCACCGTCGACGGTCACACGATCCTGCAGAAGGCGGCAGGCGAGACCACGTTGGTCCGGGCCGCGGGAACCGTCGAAGCCCTGCGCGAGGTCAAGGACGCGGGCGAGATCGCCTTGCTCAGGCTGGCCTGCGAGGCCGCCGACGCTGCGCTCGCCGACCTGGTTGGGACGGGCGGGCTGCGCCCGGGCCGCACCGAGAAGGAGGTCGGCCGGGAGCTCGAGTCGCGGATGCTCGACCACGGCGCCGACGGGGTGTCGTTCGAGACGATCGTCGCGGCGGGCTCCAACTCGGCCATCCCGCACCACCGTCCGACGGATGCGGCGCTGGCCGCAGGTGACTTCGTGAAGATCGACTTCGGGGCGCTGGTGGCGGGCTACCACTCGGACATGACCCGGACGTTCGTACTGACACCGGTCGCGCAGTGGCAGCTCGACCTCTACGAGCTGGTGGCCACTGCGCAGCGGATTGGCCGCGATGCACTGTCTCCCGGCGTATCGCTCAAGGACGTCGACGGCGCATCGCGCCAGGTCATCGCCGATGCCGGGTACGCCGAGAACTTCGGGCACGGGCTCGGGCACGGCGTGGGGTTGCAGATCCACGAAGCGCCGGGAATCAGTGCGTCCGCCGCCGGTACACTGCTTCCTGGCTCTGCGGTGACCGTGGAGCCGGGTGTCTATCTGCCCGGCCACGGCGGTGTCCGCATCGAGGACACGCTGGTCGTGGGCAGTGCGGAAGCACCCACACCCGAATTGCTTACCCGGTTCCCCAAGGAACTGGCCATTCTCTGAGGAGTAGTACCGACCGTGGCTTCGACCGCAGACTTCAAGAACGGACTCGTCCTGCAAATCGACGGGCAGCTGTGGCAGATCATCGAGTTCCAGCACGTCAAGCCTGGCAAGGGCCCGGCGTTCGTGCGCACCAAGCTCAAGAACGTGCTGACCGGCAAGGTCGTCGACAAGACCTACAACGCCGGCGTGAAGGTGGAGACCGCGACCGTCGACCGGCGGGACACCACTTACCTGTACCGCGACGGCAGCGACTTCGTGTTCATGGACTCCCAGGACTACGAGCAGCACCCACTGCCGGAGTCGCTCGTCGGTGACGCGGCGAACTACCTGCTCGAGGGCATGCCGGTGCAGGTGGCGTTCAGCGAGGGCGCAGCGCTGTACCTGGAACTGCCGGTGACGGTCGAGCTGATCGTGTCCCACACCGATCCCGGCCTGCAGGGCGACCGGTCCAGCGCGGGCACCAAGCCCGCCACGATGGAGACCGGTGCGCAGATCAACGTGCCGCTGTTCATCAACACCGGCGACAAGCTGAAGGTCGACTCGCGTGACGGCAGCTACCTGGGCCGGGTGAATGCCTGACCGTCGCGGTGACCGTGGCAGGCATCAGGCCCGCAAGCGCGCGGTCGATCTGCTCTTCGAGGCCGAGGCGCGCGGGCTGACCGCCGGCGAGGTGGCCGAGTCGCGCCGCATGCTGGCGCAGGGCGATTCCGACGTGTCGCCGCTGAATTCCTACACGGTAACGGTGGCCCGCGGGGTGACCGATCACGCGGCGCACATCGACGACCTGATCTCCGCGCACCTGCAGGGCTGGACGCTGGAGCGGCTGCCTGCCGTCGACCGCGCGATCCTGCGGGTGGCGGTCTGGGAACTGCTGCACGCCGACGACGTCCCCGAACCGGTTGCCGTTGACGAGGCGGTCGAGCTTGCCAAGAGCCTGTCCACCGACGATTCACCGGGCTTCGTCAACGGTGTGCTCGGCCAGGTGATGTTGGTGACCCCACAGATCCGCGCGGCCGCGGCGGCCGTGCGGGGTGCCCCGGAAGGTTCCTGATGAGCGCGCCGCAGGACTGGGCGCCCTACACGACCCTCGAGGAAGCGGCCAGGGTCTACCTCCGAGACCCGGAACTGGCGCTGGACCAACTCCGCTCGCTGGTGGACTTCCCGGCGATCAGGTCGTTCATCATGTCCCGCGGCGAGACCGAGGAGCCCTGGGGCGAGGCGCTCTGGCAGGAGATCGTGCTGACCGACGGCAGGCGGCTGATCATGTGGCGCGCCGACGACGAGTCGTCGTCCACCGAGGGCTACGAGCCGCGCCGCACCATGGACGCGTCGGTGCGGACCATCCTGCTGTCGACCATCACCGACCACATCCTGACCACGCAGTTCGACGTGCTCGACGACGGGACCCGACGATTGTCGGAGGTGCGCTTGAGGATGTACACCCAGCTCATCACGCGCAGCCACCAGAAGTCGGCCACTGACACCGATCTGTTCTGCGAGTCGTTCCGCTACACCGAGACCGTGG
>JAVRPF010000075.1:0-2633 GCA_032162385.1 Mycobacterium sp. | reverse complement strand
GGACCGGAGCAACCCTCGACTGGAGCTTGAAGGTTTCCATCTCGAGCGCCCGCGGTGGCCCCGGCCCGTTCGCGACAACGGCGACGGTGACGCTCCCGCCGGGCTTCCGGTACTTCACTCCCACTCCCGCCCGGCCCGCGCCCGCCGTCCTCAACTCGTTCACCCCCGCAGCCGGGGTCGTCACTGGACCCGCTGTCACCGAAGACCCGGCCGGCGAGGTGCTGGTGTGGACGATCGCCGACGTTCAACCCGACATCGACTACACCCTGTCATTCCGCACCACTCCCGGACTGGAACTCGGCCAATCCACCGCAGTCGCCAAGGTCGAGATCACCAACGGAGCTGCCACGACGGCAGGTGTCGTGGGCGTCGTGGACAACGGCGACGCGTCGGGCAATCCTGGGTCGGCGCTGCCGGTCCTCGGCAATGTTCTCTACCTCGGCTATGTGGACCACGCCGACGACATCGACCTGTACGGCTTCAACTCGACGCCCTCCGCGCAGGTCGGAGTCCGTCTCAGCCATCTTGCCGGTGACGGCGACCTCGTGGTCTATGGGCCGGCAACAGACCGGCCGGACAACTCGCCTTCGCCCGTCCAAACCCGCACGGCGACTCCCTCCGCGCCACCTCTGGCGGCCGAGCCGCTCGACGTTTCGGGCGTCGGCTACTCCCCGGAGCCGGACACCGATGCTGGAGTGCCTGTCATCGACGGTCTCACGGTGGTGGGAAGGTCTGCGGCACGCAACACCGACCTCGAGGCCGTCGATGCAATCGCTCCCGACTTGTTGCAGGTCAGTTCGTACAACTCGTCGATCTCGAACCTGCCGTATGTCCTACGGGTCCGGCAGGTCGACCCACCGAACACGCCCGCATGCACGGCGTACGCACGAACCGGCGGCATCGCCGGCACGATGCCCGACCTCACCACCCTGCCGCCCGATCTGGCGACGGTCATCTTGGTCAACCAACAACGCTTGGGCGACACGTTCGGCACGACGGCAGCGAACGACGTGATGACCAGCCTCGCGTCATTGGCATCGCGTGCCGACGTGAAGGGCGTCGTCATCCCCGTCGATGGTGATCCGGGGGTCGCCGCCGCATACGCAACGTGGAACGCCAACCCGTGCGACGCTGACCGAGTCAACAAGGTGGTCAACCAGATCACCCGACTCGTCGTGGGACTACGGAATGGCGCATTGCCAGGAACGGTGGAACATCCCGCCCTGGCCAACGTCGTGATCGTCGGTGGCGATGACATGGTGCCGATGGCACGCCTCGACGACACGACCCGCGTCGGCAATGAAACCGGCTACGCCGACGAGTTCGACGTCAACGGCCCGTACTTCGGCGCCCTTGGCACGAGCCACTTCCTCTCCGACGATCCGTACGGCGACCTCGACCCGATCGAGTGGGCAACGCGGCGACTCTACGTACCCGAGCTCGCGATCGGTCGGCTCGTCGAGTCGCCAACTGAGATCATCGCCCAGATCGACGCGTTCGCCGCTGCGTCGGGACGTCTCGACGCCAGTCGCGCGTATGCCGCGGGCTACGACTTCATGACGGATGGCGCCAGCATGGTGCGTCAGACGCTGAACACTTCGCTGGCCTCCGCCAACGGCGCTCCGGTGACGGTGACCGGCCCGGTGAACGACAGCACGTGGAGTGGCGCCGAACTGATCAGTGACATCTCGGGTCCGCCGTCTCCGTCGATCGCTGCCGTGTTCGGCCACGCGGACCACACCCAGTTCGAAGCAGCGGGCGGACAAGCCGTCTCGGCCGCTGCGCTTGCCGCGGCGTTACCTGACGGCGCTCGACTCGTGCTGTCGATGGGCTGCCACTCCGGACTCGCGGTTTCCGATGCGACCGTCGGAGGGGGCTCGTCGGCGAACGATCTCGCTTCCGCGCTGACGGCACGAGGTGCTGCGTTTGTGGCCACCACGGGATACGGCTATGGCGACCAAGTCAGCGTCGGCTTGCAGGAGCGCTTGATGACGCTGTTCGCCGGGCAGCTGGACGGTGCCGTGTCGTTGGGCGACGCGTTGCGCAACGCCAAGCAGCAGTACTTCGGGAGCCAGGGTCTGTACGGCGCCTACGACGAAAAGGCGCTCTCCAGCACCATCTTGTACGGCCTGCCGATGTTCGCGGTCGGTACGCAGCGACCCGTCCGACCAACACCTCCCAACGAGACGACCACCGCCGTGCCCGGTACGGCTGGTCTGTCGTCGACCCACTACGACCAGAACTTCACCTTCACCAACAACTCCAGCCCCATCGGCCGCTGGTACGAGGCCAGCACCGGCAGCGGGCCGCAACTTCCGCAGATCACAGCGAGCCGGCCGGTCGAGCCTCGCGCCGAGCTCGACGTCACGGCTGCAGCGACCGACAACACGCTGCTGCCCGCGCACGGAGCGGTCGTCAGCGGATTGCACACGGGTCAGGTCGTCGCAGATTTCGACGCGGCCTTCAGCCGCCCGACGCTCGACAGCGCCGCAGGCGAACCGGAAGCGGTCAATTCGGTCGCCGCGTTCCCCACGCGGCTGGCGGGTGTTACCACACTCAGCGACACGCAGGGCCTTGTCGGGCCGGACGGAGTTGTGCAGCGCCAGAAACTCGTGCTGATCCCCGGGCAGTTC
>JAVRPF010000074.1:0-8146 GCA_032162385.1 Mycobacterium sp. | reverse complement strand
CGGGCCCTGCAGGCAGGATGTGGGAGAAGTAGCGCGAGAACTCGGCGATGCCGTACTCGACGTCGCGCTCGGCCTGCTCGCGGGTGTCGGCAAGGTGCATCGGGCCGACGAGCCGCCACTTCGAGCGATCGGCAATGTGACCGTGCTCGAGCGCGACCTCCTCCCACGTCGCCCAGTGCTGGGCTAGGAGGTCCATGCCCTGTTTCGCGGTAGCAGCGATCGACAGCATGCCGATGCCGTGCCGTCCGGCGCCGCGCGGCCCGGTGGGCGAGAAGGAGGCCGCGACCGCGACGTCGAAGCAGGGGTCGCTGTACGGCTTCAGCTGTAGCCGCGCGTCCTGAAGGGTGAACCCGTCGGTGTGCATGGTGACGGTCTCGCCGCGTAGCAGCCGCATGATCGCATCGAGGCACTGCTCCATGCGCGGCCGTTGCTCGTCCGCGGGGATCCCGAGCATGTGCGCGTCCGACGTGAGCTGGCCTGGGCCGCAACCGAGCATCGCGCGGCCGCGGGTGAGGTGGTCGAGCAGGACCAGGCGATCGGCGAGCATCAGAGGGTTGTGATACGGCAGGGAACTCACGCCCGTACCGAGCTTTATGTGCTTGGTGCGCTCGGCTGCGACGCCGATGAAGACCTCGGGCGACGAGATGATCTCGAAGCCGGCGGAGTGGTGCTCGCCGATCCACGCTTCGTCGAAGCCGAGGCGGTCCATCGTCACGATCAGGCCGAGGTCTCGCTCGATGGCGAGCGTCGGGTTGTGTCCGACCGCGTGGAAGGGAGCCATGAAGTTTCCGAAGCGCATCCGCTGATTCTGGCCCCGAGCATGCGCCCGATGGTCCACTTCCGTTGGAGTCGACGCGTCAGCGTTGAATCGCGTGGCGCGCGAGGAATTCCACGACCGCATCGGCGAAGACGTCGTTGCGGTCCCCGGCAACCATGTGCCCGGCGCCGCCGACGTCGACGAACTCGACCTCGGGAAAGCGGGAGACGAACTCGTCAGCCCGCTCCTCGGTGACGAGATCGCTCATCTGCCCGCGCACCAGGAGCATCGGCACTCGGTCGCGCAGAATCGCCGCCACCGCCGCGTGCATGCGGTCGACCTCGGTCACCTCGATCGGAGGAAACACCGACCTGCCGTCGATGAACTTCGGATCCCAATGCCAGTACCAGCGGCCGCTGCGCTCGCGCAGGTTGCTGCGCAGGCCGTCCAGATCGGATGGCCGAGGCCGGTGCGGGTTGTAGGCAGCGACGGCGTCGGCGACCTCGTCCAGTGAGTCGAACCCCGACGTCATGCGGTCATTCATGAACTCGTGTATCCGTGTCGCTCCTTCTGGGTTCATGTCGGGCACGACGTCGACGAGCACGACTGCGCGCACGGTGCGGGGGGCGAGCTCTCCGGTGAGCAGCATCGACGTGAATCCGCCCAATGAGGCGCCGACCAGCACCGGGCGCGGTGGAAGCTGACGCAGCACGCCCATGACGTCACCGACGAACGTCGTAACGCGATAATCGCCGTCCTCGGACCAGTCCGACTCTCCGTGCCCACGAAAGTCGACCGTGACCGCTTGCCAGCCCCGCTTGGCCACTGCGGCGGCGGCACGAGCCCACGAGCGACGGGTCTGCCCGCCGCCGTGGAGGAACATCACCGCCGGCGCTGCCGGATCACCCAGACGATCGGCCACGATGCGAACGCCGTCCGCACCGCTCGTGCTGAACGACTCGGGTGATGAAGTCATGGAGAGAAAGCTACTTGCTGGACCACCACTGGTTTATCTTGGCGTGATGAGCAGCCAACGAGTGCCCGGTGGCGTGGTACACGAGTTGCCCGCGGACTTGCGCGGGGCGTTGATCGCCAATGACACGGCACTGGCTGCTTGGAAGGACATCACGTCCCTGGCGCGCAACGAGTTCATCTGCTGGGTCGAGGATGCCAAGCAAGAGGCGACGCGAGAGCGCCGCATTCGCCGCACCCAGGAGGAACTGGAAGAGGGGCAGCGTCGGCCCTGTTGTTGGCCGGGGTGCAAGCACCGCGAGCGCACCGGCCGCTAGCACTCCGCGTCCTTGAGCAATAATGAGAAGAACTGGTATGACGGATCATTCGCGTCAGGGGTTCCTCTCGGAGTGTCTCTGGTTATTGGGTGGCTCAGGTCCACTGAGGAGGGGTCATTCACGTGGGCCCAGTCGGTCACGATCTTACGCACGATGAACTTCCATGTGCCACTTCGCTTCTCGTACTTATCAAGATATCGTCCGCCGACAATGACGTCGACATCCCGATCGCCCGCACCGAACGTGTGGGTCGCAACGGTGTAGATCTCGCCTTCGGCGGTGTTTCCGTCGATGGCGAAGTTCACCGTGGTGACGTTGTGTTGCATCGACCGCATATGGGGGCGGGCGGCGGCGAGCTCGCGGAGGAAGTCGTCGGCAGTCCCGCTTGAGAACGCGCCGTGGCCGTCTTCGGCGTCGTCGTGGTAAAGGCCTCGGAGCTGCACGAGATCACCACGATCGACGGCGCGGCAATAGCCATGGACGAGCTTCCTGAGCTGAAATTCATCGAGCATTTCCTGAAGCAGGGCTTCTGAGGGTGCCATCGCGTATCGGTCTTTCGTTGCTTAGATGTCGGAGCCGGCACCTATCAGTGTGGAGCGAACCGCGCCGTACCCTTCCAACGTGACCGCGATCGATCAGGAGAAGCTCAGCACGTGCCTGCAGGTGCTGTCCGAAATCGAGTCGCTGCCTTCCGAGCACCCCGATGCCGTGGCGGTGCGCCGGGCCACGGCGAGCCTGTGGAAGTCGGTGAAGCTGGCCCGCCGCCATGCCAAGCGGGACGCGGTGGCGGCCTCCGACTACGCGGTCACCTCGGCCACCGCCACCGGTGCTCCCGGCCGTATCGACGACGAGACGCAGGGCCTGCGGTTGGTGTCCACCGCGGTCGGGGCCATCGCGGGCACGCTGGTGCGCTCGCGGGCCTGCTACATGTGCAAGAACCGATACACGGTGGTCGACGCGTTCCATCACCAACTCTGTCCGGAGTGCGCCTCGTTCAACCGGGCCAAGCGTGACGCCCGCACCGACCTCACCGGCCGCAGCGCCCTGCTCACAGGCGGTCGCGCCAAGATCGGCATGTACATCGCGTTGCGACTGCTCCGCGACGGCGCGCACACCACCATCACCACCCGCTTTCCGAACGACGCCGTGCGCCGCTTCGCCGCCATGTCCGACAGCGCCGACTGGCTGCACCGGCTGCGCGTCGTGGGCATCGACCTGCGCGACCCGGCTCAGGTCGTCGCACTCGCCGACACGACGGCCGAGCAGGGCCCGCTGGACATCCTGATCAACAACGCGGCGCAGACGGTGTGGCGCCCGCCGGGCTCCTATGCGGCGCTCGTCGAGGCCGAGCGGACCCGGCCGCCGGAACTCGTGGACGTGATCACGTTCGACCACGTCAGTGACGCCCACCCGGCGGCCCTCGCGGGGAGCCTGACCGAGCACCCCACGCCGCACGCGGTGACCGAGCTGGCCCTGGTCGCCCGCAGCGCGTCCCCGGAGCGGATCGCCGCAGGTACCGCGATCGACGCGGGTGGGCTGCTGCCCGATACCGCTTCGGTAAACAGTTGGACCCAACGCGTGGACGAGGTCGACGCGATCGAACTGCTCGAGGTGCAGCTGTGCAACCAGACCGCACCGTTCATCCTGGTGAGCCGGCTGCGGCGGGCCATGGCCGCGTCGAATGCCCGCCGCAAGTACGTGGTGAACGTGTCGGCGATGGAGGGCCAGTTCAGCCGGGCCTACAAGGGCCCTGGACACCCGCACACCAACATGGCGAAGGCCGCGCTGAACATGCTCACCCGTACCAGCGCGGCCGAAATGCTCGAGCAGGACGGCATCCTCATGACCGCCGTCGACACCGGTTGGATCACCGACGAGCGTCCACACCCGACCAAGGTGCGGCTCGCCGACGAGGGTTTCCACGCCCCGCTCGACCTCGTCGACGGCGCCGCCCGCGTGTATGACCCGATCGTGCGCGGGGAGTCCGGCGAAGACTTGCACGGCTGCTTCCTGAAGGACTACTCGCCGAGCAACTGGTAGCCGGTGGCCCCGATGCGTTAGTGCGCGTCCTTCTTGCCGAACGGCAGCACGTGCATGATGGCGACCACCACGGCGCCGACGACCAGGCCGATCACTGCGGACGCCGCGGTGTTGACCAACCAGGCCAGCAGACCGCCGACGGCCTCGACGGCGTGGCGCACGTACTCCTCGCCGTGGTGGACCAGGCCGTAGGGCGCGTGCCAGCCGAGGGTGTCGGACCCGACCAGCAGAATGTGGCCGCCGACCCAGAGCATCGCGACGGTGCCGATGGTCGATAGTGCGGCGAGCAGGATGGGCATCCCCGCGACCAGGCCGCGGCCGATCTTCTGGGCGAATCGTGACGTGCGCTGCGCGAGGGTCAGACCGATGTCGTCCATCTTCACAAGGGCGGCGACCACGCCGTATACCGCGGCGGTGATGATCAGAGCGACGACGATCAGGATGATGAGCCGCGGCACGAACGGCTGGTCGGCCACCTCGTTGAGTGCGATCACCATGATCTCGGCGGAGAGGATGAAGTCGGTGCGGATGGCCCCCGCCGTCATCTGGTGTTCGGCGTCCTCACCGACGGCCGTCGTGGGCGCGGCGTGGCTGTCATGCCCATCCTTTCCATGGAACCAGCCCACTACCTTCTCAGCGCCCTCGTAACACAGGTAGGTGGCGCCGACCATCAGGATCGGCGTGAGCAGCCACGGCACGAACTGACTGAGCAACAACGCGGCGGGAAGGATGAACAGCAGCTTGTTGCGCAGGGATCCGACGGCGATCCGCTTGATCATCGGCAGCTCGCGCTCGGCGGCAATGCCGTGGACGTATTGCGGGGTCACAGCGGTGTCGTCGATCACGACACCCGCGGCTTTGGCGGTCGCGCGTCCGGCTGCCGCGCCGATGTCGTCGACGGAGGCGGCCGCGAGCCGTGCCAGCGCCGCAACGTCATCGAGGAGCCCGAACAGCCCCGCACTCATCGCGTCCCCTCCATGACATCGAAGGGTACGGCTCGGGATGAAGTCGCGACGGCCCATCCGTTCTGGCGGTCGACGAGCTGTCGCGGACAGCCGTTCGGAACACAAAAGGAAGGCTCATCATGAGAATCGTCGTAATCGGAGGAACCGGCCTGGTGGGGTCGAAGTTGGTGCACGCCTTGACTGAACACGGTCATGACGCCGTCGCCGCGGCCCCCTCGACCGGTGTGAACACGTTCACGGGCGAAGGACTGCCCGACGTGCTGAAGGGCGCCTCGGTGGTTGTCGACGTGTCGAACTCGCCGACGCTCGACGACGCAGCGATGGACTTCTTCCGCACGGCGACCACAAACCTGCTCACGGCAGAGAAAGATGCCGGGGTTGGCCACCATGTCGCACTCTCGGTGGTGGGCACCGATCGACTGGCCCCGCAGAGCGGGTACTTCAAGGCGAAGCTCGCGCAGGAGCAGCTCATCGGCGCAGGACCGATTCCCTACTCCATCGTGCACGCGACGCAGTTCTTCGAGTTCGTCCAAACCCTCGCCGACTCCGCGACCGTCGGCAACACGGTGCGGATGCCGCCCGCATATTTTCAGCCGATGGCCGCTGCGGACGTCGCGGAAGGTGTCGCCATCGCCGCGGTCGGTGACCCGGTGAACGGCATCACCGAAATCGCTGGGCCAGAGGCATTTCGCCTTCCTGACCTCATCCGGACCGCACTGACCGCCCGAGGAGACACCCGCGAGGTCGTCGCCGATCCCACTGCACGCTACTGGGGCGTCGAGCTCGAGGAACGCACGCTCGTTCCCGGTGACAGTGCGACTCTCTTCGATATGCGGTTCGAGGACTGGATTCTCGAAGCGGCCGCCAAGGCCTAGGCAGGTCAAGCCGATCCGGTTCGACATCCTGCCAATTCATAGGCAGAGCCATTCGGGGAATGCGTGAACCAGAGTGTGGCTGGTCCCACCTGCCACCGGGCCGACACTGGGTACCACGCTGGAACCGCGGGCACCAGCACCGACAGTCAACGACGGCGACTGCATGCCTCCCTGGCGGGAGCGCTCGCTACGATCAAGATCGTGTCGAAACAGGGCCGGGGACAACGTCTGCGCGGTCGCGCTGGCGAAAGCGAGACGCTCCGGGGTCTGATGTCGCACGTCCAATCGGGTAGCTGCCAGGTGCTGGTGCTCCGCGGGGAGGCAGGTGTCGGCAAGACCGCATTGCTCGAGTACACCTCAGAGCTGGCATCAGGTTTCCGCGTTGCCCGCGTAGCGGGCGTGGAGTCCGATATGGAGCTCCCATTCGCCGGTCTGCAGCAGCTATGCGCGCCGCTGCTGAATCATCTCGACGAACTGCCGGAACCGCAGCGCGAGGCGTTGAACGTCGCCTTTGGCCGCGGAGTCGGGGCGACGCCGGACCGCTTCCTGGTCGGGTTGGCAGTGCTGAGTCTCATGGCGGCGGCAGCCAATGACAAACCGTTGCTTTGCATCATCGACGACGCGCAATGGCTCGATCAGGTCTCGGTACAGACACTCGGCTTCGTCGCGCGGCGGCTGATGGCCGAGTCGGTCGCCCTGGTGTTCGCCGTACGCGACCGCGGTGCCGATGTGTTGGCCGGGCTGCCCGAACTGGCGATCAGCGGCCTGTCGGATGGCGACGCCCGCGAATTGCTGGACTCGGTGATGGTCGGGGGAATCGACCCGCGGGTGAGAGACCGCATCGTGGCAGAGACGCGGGGTGTTCCGTTGGCCCTGCTGGAGGTGCCGCGAACCGTTTCCGCGACGGAGCTTGCAGGCGGGTTCTGGATTTCGGGCAAGCGCTCGTCGCCCGCGGCGATCGAGGAAGACTTCGTGCGCCGTGTCCAGGCACTGCCGGCTGACACCCAACGGTTGTTGCTCGTCGCGGCGGCCGAACCGGTCGGCGATGCTGCCCTGTTTCTCCGCGCGGGGGCTCTGCTGGGCATTCCCGTCGACGCTCTGGGGCCGGCCGAAGCTGCGGGAGTGATCGAATTCGGTCCGCGCATGCGCTTTCACCACCCGTTGATGCGCTCGGCCGCCTACCGCGCGGCCGACCTGGCCGACCGCAGGGCGGTACATCGAGCACTGGCGGAGGCGACCGACCGCGACGTCGATCCCGACCGCCGAGCTTGGCACGCGGCCAGCGCCGCAGCCGGGCCCGACGATGCGGTGGCCGCCGAGTTGGAAACCTCGGCCAGCAGGGCTCAAAGCAGAGGCGGTGTGGCGGCAGCGGCCGCTTTCTTGGCGCGCGCGGCCATACTCACGTCGGACCCGGCCCTTCGCGGATCCAGGGCAATCGCTGCGGCCCAGGCCAAGCGAGAAGCGGCGGCGCCGGAGGCGGCATACGAACTTCTTGCGATAGCCGAATCGGCACCACTGTCTGGGCTCCAACAGGCCCAGGTCGCTCGGATGCGCGCTCAGATGGAGTTCGTCCGTAGCCGCGGAGGCGCTACGGGTGCTTTCCAGACGAGCGAAGCTGCCGCGCAACTGCTCAGTGCTGCAAAGGGGCTCGAATCCCTCGACGACGATTTGGCCCGGGAGACATATCTCGAGGCGCTCGCCGCTGCCATGTACGCGGGTCGGCTCGGCGACCCCGGTCGACTGGCGGAGGTGGCAGCCGCCGGCCGCGCCGCGGCAAATCGGGTTCATGAACTACGGCGGCCGATCGACTTCCTGTTGAGCGGCATGACATGTCGGATCATCGACGGTCCAGGCGCGGGTTCTGACCAACTGCGCTCCGCTCTGGAACTCTGGAACACCGACGCGCAGAAGCAGATCGGCCCGGCGGTGCACTGGCCGTTTCCGATCGCACAGGAATCCGCCGCACATGAAATGTGGGACGACGCGCTCTTGCAACAGATCGCCACCGACATGGTTCGACGTGCGCGCGACACCGGTGCACTGGCTGTGCTTCCGCCAGCGCTCGCCCATCGGGCCGGGGTCCACGTTTACACGGGTGAATTCGCCGCGGCGGCAAGGCTTATCGAAGAGGCAAACGCAATCACCGCGTCGACGGGCCACGCGTCGGTGAATTACCATTCATTGACGATTGCGGCCTGGCTGGGGAATGCCGCCGAGGCG
>JAVRPF010000073.1:0-3188 GCA_032162385.1 Mycobacterium sp. | reverse complement strand
TGTGCCCGCGTGGCGCAGGAATCGCCTGGTCCTTGAACGGCCAGACCTTCTCGTTGCCGATGAACATCAGGCCCTCGGTGTTGGGCTGAATGACGGCCTTGCCGGGAAAATAGCTGCGCTCGAACTGAAAGCCCAAGTCCTCCAACCAGTTGAAGTGCTCGACGCTGCCGTCAGCGTAAGCCCGAATCTTGTCGAGCTCGGGGTCGCGGGACACCGCGACGAGGTACTTGTACATCTCCTCGGCGCTGTCCTCGTGACCGGTGGCCCGCTGCACGGTGGTCCCGCCGCCGAGTTAGAAGTGCCCACCCGCCATCGCCGTCGTACCGCCGGCCGCGGCCGCGCGTTCCAGCACCAGGACCCGCGCACCGGCGGCGGCGGCGCTGACCGCAGCGCAGCCACCCGCAATGCCGAATCCGATTACGACGACGTCCACGTCGTCGGACCAGTCCGTCACGCCTGCGGCGTCGACGGTTTCGGGGATCTGCGTCATCGTTGCTCCTGTTTCACGTAGTCGAAGAACGCCCGGATCTCATCCGGTATGTGCGCGATCTCGATGTAGGGCACTCCGGCCTGCTCGGCGGAGACGTACGCGAACCGCATGCCACCCGGCATCACGCCCTGTTGGACGACGGGCGCGCCCTGGCGTTCGGCGTCGCGTAGTGCCGCGTCGAACGCGTCGGTGGTTTCCGCCTCCACGCAGATGTGGTGCAATCCCGCACCCGCGCTGTCCAGAAACTCGCTGTAGATGCTCTCGCCCCGCACCGGTGCGATGACTTCGAGTTGCGTGTCACCGGCATAGCTCAGCGAGATGTCGGCGAGGAAATCGGCGGGCCGACCGCGAAACGTGCACGCGTCGGGGCTGAAGTGAACACCGGGCATCCTGATCCACTTCCTGGCGCCCAACAACGAGGTCAGGGCCTTTTCGGTGGCATCAAGGTCCCGTGTCACCCAGGCAATCTGGACAGGCGTCTGGTCGGGCATCGGTTCGAGGATATCGCCGGGGTCCGCGCCTGGCTAGAACGTGTTCTAGTTTTATGCGTCGCCCAGGTACGCCTTGATGCATCGATCAGTCATCGCGCGCGCCTCCGCGGGGTCGGCATCGGCTGCCACGCTCGCGACATACCACTCTTCGCCGGACAGCATCAGGAAGCGACGGCCCTCCTCGGTGCCCGTCCACTGCTCGCCGAACGACGGGTCGATGGATTCGCCGGTACCCAGGTGGATGGCCAGCCCGAGCACCATCGAGTCCCAGCCCATTCCGACGGCAGCCGGCCCGAACTCGCGCCAGGTCTCGTCGTCCCCGTGGGTGATGTGCTCGATCACCAATCGCGCCCGATCGGGGCCGTGGCTACCGATGCTGACGTCGATCCAGCTGACGTTGCCGCCCCACTCCCAGGTCGCGGTGAAGTTCTTCGGAGGGTCGCACGTCAGGATGGTTCCGTTGGCTTGGCCCTCCAGCTGGTAGGAGCCACCGACCGTCAAATCGCCCGAAATCGGCAAGAACCACCGGGGTATGCGCTCGATGTTGGTGACCGCATCCCAGAGGTCGGCCGCGTCGGTGTCGTAGGACTGACTGACGGTGACGACGTGTGCCTCCCCCGTGTCGATCGTGCGAGCCCCGACGGTGCGCTGCACCGCGTTGATCTGATGGTCGACGTCGATGTCAATCATGATTTCGTCCTTCGCTTCTTCGTTGTCGTTTCCCGCGTGCGACTTCCGTGGCCAGCGCGTCCAAGTGCGGGGTCCAGAATCGCCGGAAGCCGTCGAGCCAGCGGTCGACGTCCCGCAGCGCGGTGGCGTCGACCGCGTAGAGCCGACGCTGGCCGTCTGCCCGCACCGACGCGAATCCATTGTCGCGCAGCACTTTCAAGTGCTGCGATACCGCAGGCTGGGTGATCGCGAACTCGTCCTGGATGGTGGCCCCGATGACCCCCGCCGACCGCTCGCCGTCGGCCAGCAGCTCCAGGATGCGCCGGCGTACCGGATCGCCGAGGACGTCGAACGCGTGCACGAAACCAAACTACAGTTCTGCCTTATATAAGTCAACGGTGATGCAACTCGGTCCCCGCGAACGTGGTGAGCAGCAACTCGATCTGGCAGTCGAACACCGCGGCGGGGTCGGTCAGGGTGTCGGCGCCGTACTGGCCGAACACCTCCAGGCTGATCGCACCGACCAGCGCCGCCCACAGAAGGAAGCACTTGAGCACGGTGGCGTCGTCGCCGGCGAACGCGAACTCACCCCGGATCACGTCGAAGTCGGCCGACATCGGTTGGGCCGCTTGGATGTTCGGCACCGGTACGTCGCCGGCGTCGATTCCCGCCGCGACCGCGCCGAACACGGCGCCGACCACTCGGGTGCCGGGTCCGACCGTCAGCTCGGCCGGAGCGTGATAGCCGGGCACCGGGCTGCCGTACAACAGGGCCCAGCAGGCCGGCTGGTCGACCGCCCACTGGCGTGCGGCCCGTGCGATCGCGAGGACCTGATCGGCCCAGGACCCGGATGTCGACTGGTGCGCGCGATCGACCGCATCCGCCAGTTCGGTGTAGGCGTCGATCAGCAGGAGGGTCAGCAGGTCGTCGCGACTTGCGACGTATCGGTACACCGCCGAGGACACCATGCCCAGATCACGTGCAATGGCCCGCACCGAGAGACCGGCTGCTCCCTCGGTGACGAGGTGGCGCCTGCCGATCGCGATGATCTCGCGTTCGATGCGCTCACGCGATTCCTGCCGCTTGCCCATCGCCCGAGTGTGACACAGAACGAGATCACTGCTCTTGATTTATCCGCCTCGTGGTGTCACCCTGGAGAACGAGAGCAGTGCTCTCTAATTTCAAAAGACCTGAAGGAGACCGTGATGACCATTCGCTACGACGAACCGAACCTCGCCGCCAAGGCCGCCAACGGGTTCTTCCGCTGGCTCGCCGAGGCGGGCATCGGCCTCGCAGGCACCCGAGCGCTGCGGGTCCGCGGCCGCAAGACGGGCAAGCGCCGCGGCGTGGTGGTCAACCTGCTCACCATCGACGGGCGCGACTACCTGGTGTCACCGCGCGGCAACACGCAGGGGGCGCGCAACGCCCGCACCGCGGGCGAGGTCGAGATGGGTCCCCGGTGGCGCGGCCGCGAGGTCGCCATCACCGAACTCGCGGACGACGCCAAGCCCGAATTGCTGAAGCGCTATCTGCAGCGG
>JAVRPF010000072.1:0-3423 GCA_032162385.1 Mycobacterium sp. | reverse complement strand
CCCCGATGCCCCGCACGCTCATGACGAAACGCAGGCTGCCATCGGCCGTTCCGGTCTGATCGGGGTGGGCCACCATGCTCGGGTTGCACAGGGCCGCACCTTCGATGGCGTACTCACTGGTAAAGGCTGCTCCCAGCAACACCTTTCGCGCCTCGGAGAGCTGTCGGCCGGGAACTAGGCGATCGGCGAGCACATCGGCGTGACGACGGAAGGTGCCGATCAGGTCGCGGTGGCGACTGTCGTAGCGGGTGACGACATCGTCGAGGGCTGACTGCACGTCCTCCTCGGACAGCGCGAGGATGCGCCTCAACACCGCACCCGCCCGGGACTCCTGATGCTCGAAGCCCTCCTGGCCCGGCACGAAGAGTTGAGTGACGACGCGCGACGGGTCGGCGGCGAGCCGCTGCGGGCTGCGCGTCACCAGTTCGGTCTGCGCCGAAGTCATTGCCTCACGGCCGAGATGCGCCGGGCGTGCTGCATGGTCGAGAGCGCAGCCAGCGTCGACTCCGCACCCTGATTGCGGTTCACCCCGTCGGCGTGCAGGCCGTCGAACCCGCCGCCCGTCTGTGCGTCCCACATGACCTGTCCCGCGTCGTTGTCTCCCTCGAACCAGGCCGCCGCCCTGCGGACGCCGTCGGGCCAGTTCGGGCTGGGATCGGCGGCAGCGGCGCGCGCGCACGCATCGGCGAGCGAGGACACCTCGATCGGCTGCTGGTCGAAGGCGGGACGGACGTCGTCGGCGCCTCGTCCCCCAACCGGTGTGGGCGAGAAGTGTCCGTCGGCAGTCTCGTAGTCGACCAGCCAGCCGAGCAGATCCAGGCCCCGTCGTTGCAGCGCCGCATCGTCGAGCACGGTACCCGCCGCGATCATCGCTTCGGCGAGAACGGCATTGGCGTAGGCCAGCCGCGGCTCGGGCCACGGCCAGGCCGGGTCGTCGCTCGGCGCGATGACCGAACGGGCGTAGTAGGTCAGCAGCTCTCGCGCCTCGACGTGGTCGGGATCGACGGTGAGGAGTTCGGCGGCGCCCAGTGCCGCGAAGGCCATTGCCCGCGGCGACGGCGACCGCTGAAGGACGGCCCGCTCGAACTGGATCTTCGCCGACTCGCGAACGAACGCGACGTTCGATTGGGCGGCAGCGGTTCCCAGCCCCCAGATGCATCTGCCCCACCAGTCGTCCAGGGCGGGTTCGTCGGTCCACTTGCCCGAGCTGTCCATCCGGTTGCGGCAGGCGCCGGTGAGTGCCTGCGCCTCACCGAGGAACCGCATAGCCAGCCCGGCAAGACCATTCAGTTTCCGATCCGGGTCGGGCTCCTCCCGGCTGACGACCACGAGGACCCTGGCCATGTCGTCGGTGCAGTAACCGTGCTCGGTCGCGGGTTCGGTCAGATTGGCGTGCTCGAAGGTCCCGCGCCGGTCGGTCATGTGCAACAAGTGGTCGAACACCGGGCCCAGCACCGGCGCGGTCATACCAGGGCCCGGCGCTCGAATACGATTCGTTGCGCCAGAGACAGATACGACTTGGCGATCGCGGGCCAGGCCAACGTCGGAGCCAGCCGGCGGCCCTCGGCCGCCATGGACCCGGCGAGGCGCGGATCGGACAGCACCCGGCGCAGCGCAAAGGTCATCGCGTCGGGATCGTCATGGTCGACGACGATGCCCGCACCGGTGCCGAGAAGCTCGATGGCATGTGGGAACGCGGTGGCGACGACGGGGCGACCGCTCGCGACGGCGTCGACCAGGACTCCGGAGGTGATCTGCTCGGTCGAGTCGTACGGCAGCACCACCACGGCGCAGGACTGGACCAACGCGGCCAGGGACGACACACTGCGGTACTGCGGGTCGAAGGACACCGAGCCCGCCAGGCCGTTGTGTCGCGCCTGTTCGGTGCGAGCCTCGCGGTACGCCTCGCCCTCGGCGGCCAGAACCTTGGGGTGTGTCCTGCCTGCGATCACGTACTGCGGCCTGCCGCGGAGCTCGTGCAGCGAACCCATGGAGTCGATCACCCGCTCGATGCCCTTACCCGGGCCGAGGAGACCCCACGTCAACAACGTCGGTCTGCCGCCACGCTTCGATTGCGCGCCCTGCGGGATGGTCGCCCCGTGCGCGATGGTGCTGACCTTGTGCCGGTCGACCTCGAAGCCGCGGACCAGGCGCGCGTTGGCGGCGTCGGACATCACGATTACCTGATCGGCGAGTCCGGTAACCGCCTCGAGAACGGAACGCTGGTGCGGTGTCGGATTGAGCGGGACCGTGTGAGCGACCACGATCGACGGCACGCGCAGCCCGCGCATGACGTCAACCACCTCGTCGCCGTCGGTGCCGCCGTAGATGCCGTACTCGTGCTGGATCACCGCGACGTCGCACTCGCTCAACAAATCTGCGCAGGCCGCAACCGACGCCGCTCTGCCGTTGACGAGCTCGCCGACGACTCGGGAATCCGGAGGCGATTCACCATCGGCCACCCGAACGACGCTGACGTCGGCACCGTTCGCCTCCAGCCCCTTGGACAGTGCCGCGCTGAACGTCGCCAACCCACAGACCGTGGGCGGATACGTGCCAAGGACACCGAAACTTGGAGGCGCAGAATTTCGTTGCGCCCCAACAGGGTTGATAAAAGTTCGACCAAGCGATAAAGCAGTCAAAAGCGATCCCGACCGTGCGAATGTCACGAAGTTGTCCGGCTTGAGCGGTTGCTCGTGGCGATCAGCGGAAGACGGCTGATTCATTCCGGACTGGTCGGTTTCCCAACGGTTCCTACACTACACCCTCGCGGCCCCATCGGCGCCCTTCGGCGGATCGGCGCCCGTCGGCCCGTGGCGGCATAGACCCCCACTTGACCTGCAAGGTCATCGACGAAGCGGCCGTCCCGATTGACCCAACAGGGGCAACTCCTCGCCGCCGGAAGCACTCGAAATTAATTGATTCCGAGAGAATTTCGGACCCCATTCAGACGGCGCCGACGCGAGACAAGACTGCCCGCTCGGCGTACAGTCCGAAGATCGGGACCAGCCAGGCCCCCGTCTCAAAGGGGAAGCCAAGTGACCGACAAATCGCCTCGCCAAGCTATGGCCAAGAAGTCCGGAAAGTCTCTGAAGGAGAAACGCGCGGACAAGCGCGCGAAGTCCGATCACACCTCGCAAGCCGAGACGGTGCTGAACCCCAAGAAGCGCTGACGCCCCACCAATGCCCGAGAGCCCGGATGCTGTTGCATCCGGGCTCTCGGGCGTAGTGGGGCTTACTCGTGGTTCTGGTGGTGGTGATGCACCGAGGTGCCCGGCTTGGGCATGTTGGTCTGGTGCGGGCAGGCCGGGTGCTGCACCGGGGTGCTGATCGAGGGGCCGTCGGTGGTGACCGCGGTGTCGGCGTGGCTCATCGTGGCCGTCCCGAGGGCGATCATCTGACCTCCTCGTGTGAGTGTGCTTT
>JAVRPF010000071.1:0-9054 GCA_032162385.1 Mycobacterium sp. | reverse complement strand
AAGTGGTCGGTGGTGTCGTAGCCGTGCGTGGCCGACGCGAACAGCGGGCCGAGCGCGATGCCCGAGGTGCCGAGTTCTACGGCGTGGTCCAGCCATTCGGTGACGCGGCCCAACCGGTGCTCGTCGGCCGTGGGTGCCGGGTCGGCGGGAAAGGCGCCGACGAATCCCAACGGGTAGACCTGCCACCAGATGGCGTGCTGGACCCACGCCGGGCTCACGGCCGGAACTTCGCTTCGTAGAGCGCCTTCATCGCCTCGGCGAGTTCGGGCGCGGGCCCGTCCACCTCGATGCCCGGCGCAATCGCCGAGATCGGTAGCGGTGCAACGGGTGACGGAGCCGTTCCCCATTCGGACCGCCAGCCGGTCAGCTGCGTCGACGACGTCGCGTACACGATGCGGCCCAGTCCTACCCAGGCGTGGGCCGCGGCGCACATCGGGCAATGCTCGCCGGAGGTGTAGACCGTGGCGCGAACGCGTTCGGCGGGGCTGAGATTCGACGTGGCCCAGCGCGCGATTTCGAACTCGGGATGTCGGGTGGCGTCCCCGTCCTTCACCTGGTTGCGGTCCTCGAAGCGGGTCGTGCCGTCGGCGTCGACCAGCAATGAGCCGAAGGGTTCGTCGCCGGCGTCCAGCGCCGACCGGGCGAGTTCCACGCAGCGACGGAGGTGATCGAGGTCTTCGTCGCTGATCGCCACAGCCCGGAGTCTACGCAGCGGGTGTCCGGCTGCTTCGCCGCCGGCGCGGTCCCGACAGGGCCTGCGCCGGGTTCCACTCCGAACCCGACCCGCGCCGCGCGAGCGGATAGCAGGCGAGACCGAGTCCCAGCGCGCAGAGGTGGCCCACTCCGGTGAAGTTGGCCCTGACCGCAAGCGCGGCACCGAACACCGCAACGCAACCGGCGAGATAGACCCATCTCCACGGGCGGGCGATGTGATAGGTCAGCACGGCGACGATGCCGGTGACGAAGTAGCTCACGCCGATGTCGCGTGCATCGATCAGCCGCGGGGACAGTTGCGCCTCCTGGATGGTCCAGTACAGGAATCCCTCGCTGAGGTATGTCGCGCCGATGTGGCACAACAGGCCGATGATCACCCAGCGCAGGTGGCCCAACCATCGCTCCGCAGGCGCCAGGAACACGGTGAACACCACCAGGTAGGGCCACCAGTACTGGCCGTCGATCCACAGCAGGCTCTCGAGCAGGACCCGAATCGGATCCGACGCCAGGTGGTGCAGGTTGGTGGATTCCTTCTGTAGCAGCGCGTGGAGGCGCCTGACGGGAATGGTGTGCTGGACGATCGTCGTGATCAGCAGCGCGACCAGCCACGCGTACGTCAGCGGCGCGCTCGCGACGAAGTGCCAAACTCTCTTCACCTCTGAAGACGATAGGGGCAGCTGGCCGCGATGATTCCGACACGCGGGGCGAGTCGTACTCGGTGGGTGATCCGATCGAGGAGGTGGTGGCGTGAGTTCGCAGAAGGCGACGGTGCAGCGGTACACCGACGGGTTCCGCTCGGGTGACCTGGCGCAGATAGTGTCCTGCCTGACCGAGGACGTGGTGTGGGCCCTGCATGGCGCGAAGACGCTGACGGGCAGGGACGCCTTCGCGGCCGAGGCGGACAGCAGTGGCGGACCGATCCCCGAGCTGCACCTGGACCGGCTGATCGAGGAGGGGGACACGGTGGCGGTGGTGGGGCACGGCAGAGTCGACATGGGCACCGGCGATCCGGTCGACTTCGTCTACTCGGAGGTGTTCACCTTCACCGACGGTCTGGTCAGCAGGCTCGACACCTTCCACATCTGGCTGGGCGAGGTTCCCGCCGCGTGACGGCCCTGGGTTTCGATCGGCACCGCGCCGAGAACACCTCGCAGACAGCGTTGTTGGCCGCCACGTTGACGGGGGCCTGCGCTGGGCCAACGAGATCGTCGCCACCCGCGCGGCCGAACCACTACCCGACGTCGCGTTGCGCGACCTGTCCGCCGCCACCCACGACGACGCCGCGCAGATCGCCGCATCCCTGCGCGAGGCGGCAGCAGCCCTGGTCGCCACGCTGCACGGGACGGGTCCCGCAGCGCAGATGTGGTGCCCGGTACCGGGTGGCGGCGCGGCGTTCTACGCGCGCCGGTCGCGGCCCCGGAGGTCACCGGCGACTCCGGGCTGGTCGACTTCTGGCTGGAGCGCGTCGGATTCGGGTGAGGCGGGCATCCTGGAGTCATGCGGTACCTGACGCACAGCCCCGACCCGTCGCTCGCGGACTTCGTGGCGTATTTCTGGGCGCTGCGCGATGCGCCGGCTCATTCGATGGAGCGGATCGTTCCCAGCGGCACGCTCGAGCTGGTCGTCAACCTGCACGAGGATGCGGTACGGATTCATGACCCGGGGAACATGGCCTGGCGGACGTATTCCGGTGCAGTGGTGTCCGGGGCGTATCGGCGATCCTTCGTGATCGACACTCGCGAGCATGCGTCGATCGTCGGCGTCCATTTCAGACCAGGGGGAGCTCTGCCCTTTCTGGGCGTGCCGCCGGGCGAGCTCGCCGATCGGCACGTCGACCTGGAGAGGTTGTGGGGACGGTCGGCGATCGAGTTGCGCGAACGGTTGTGCGCCGCCGCCACGCCGCCTGAACGATTCGCCGTACTCGATCATGCATTGCAGTTGCACGCATCGGGACCTCGTCACCGCCATCCTGCGGTGCCTTTGGCGCTCGATCAGCTCGCTCGCCGCGGTGTCACCGTCGGCGAGGTCGCCGTCAACGTACAGCTCAGCCGGCGCAGGTTGATCCAGGTGTTCACTGCCGAGGTCGGTATGACTCCGAAGCGGCTGAGTAGGGTGTTGCGATTCCAGCGGGCCAGTGCGCTCGCTCGGCGCGACGGCGCACCCGACTGGGGACGACTGGCTCTCGCGTGCGGCTACTTCGACCAATCGCATCTCATCCACGATGTCAGCGAATTCGCCGGCACGTCGCCACTGCAGCTGGTTCGTACGAGCGAGCAGGTCAAGGACTTTCACCTCGCCGTGCCTGAAGGGGTCAATTTCTTACAAGACCCTCGCAGCGCGCGCCCGTAGCGTGTCAGCATGCCCAAGGAACCTCCCTGGCGGCCGACGGACGCCGACGCCATCGTCCGCTACCAGATCACGGATCTTGACCGAGCGATCCAGTTCTACACCACCCAGCTCGGGTTCGGGCTCGTCCAGCGCGCCGGGCCGGTCGCGACGGTATCGCGTGGGCCTCTGCACCTCCTGCTGAGCGGACCGCAGAGTTCGGGCTCGCGACCGATGCCGGACGGCCGTCGCCAGGAGCCTGGCGGGTGGAACCGGATCGTGCTCTACGTCGACGACCTCGAGGCGCTGGTCGGCCGCCTACGCAGCATTGGCACTACGTTTCGAAACGACGTCGAAGTCGGCCCCGGCGGTAAGCAGATCCAGATCGTGGATCCCGACGGCAATCCGATCGAGATTCACGAAGCGCCCGCATAGCGCCCACGATCAGCCGCAGCAGCCGTCGTCGTCCACCTCGAGGCGGCACGCGCAGGACGCCAGGATCGGCACGTCCGCACGGGCCGTGACCAGGTCGAGTTGGCGGCCGATGATCGTAGCTTCGGCGTCGCGGCCCAGCCGTCGCAGGCATTCGTGGTAGCCGTGCAGGCTCCACACGTTGCCAGGATGCTGGCACGGCCGGCTCAGCGTGGGGTCCAGGCCAAGGTCGGCGGCGTACACCGCGGCGGCCTCCTCGACGCGTCCCTGCTCGAGCAGCAGCGCGCCGTAGGCGTGGCGGGTCGGCTGCATCCACCCCCACGGTTCGTCATAGGGAAGCGAATCGTCGAGTTCGATCGCCCGGCGCAGCTTGGCGAAGGCATCGTCGAATCGGCCTTCCCGGTAGGCGATCTCGCCGTCGAGCATCTCCGCGGCGATGGCCAGGATGTCGCGAGCGGTGTTGTTGAACAGATACCGGGTGTCCGGAATGCGGGCGTAGGCCGAAGCGAATGCCTCGCGTTCCTCGTGCGCCTGGGCGAGCTGCCCCTTGGCGGCGTGTGCGACGCCGCGGCCGTAGTGGATGGTCGCCGCGGTGGTGCAGTACAGCTCGACGTCGTCGGGTAGCGGTTCGTCGATCAGCTCGTCCCACCGACCGAACCGCACCAAGACGTGAATCCGCAACGGCACGAACGCTTCCAACCAATCCGCCATCGGCGGGGACTCAATGGCGAGCAGGGCGGGGGTCAACTGCCCGGCGAGGTCGTCGGCCGCCCGCAGCGCCACCTGCGACTTGCCTTCGAACATCGCGGAGTAGACCACGAAGTGAAGGTTGTGCGCGCGGTACAGCGCGTAGAAGTTCAGCGGTCCCTCGTGCTCGACGAAACGCTGATCAACTTGCACCGCAGCCAAATTCGATACCACCGAGCTGCGGTAGTCGCCGCACAACACGTCGATGTGGCTGGGCATGTGTACCAGATGGCCGGCGTCGGGCACCAGGTTGCGCAGCAGATCCGCGGCAGGCAGCGCGTCCTGCGGGGTGGCCGACATCTCCATGGTGTGCAGATACAGGTGCAGGATCATGGGGTGCTCGCGGCCCGCGGATGTGGCCAGCGCGTCGTCGAGGATGCGCTTGGCCTCCACCACCCGCGACCCCGGTGCCGGCTCGCCCGTGTTGATGTCCCACAGTGCCCATGCCGTCACGTTGACCAGCGCATCGGCGGCCAGCGCCTGGACGTCGACGTCGTCGGGAAAGGCCTGCGCCAGTGCCACCATGGCGTCGGCGTAGCCGGCATGACCGGCGGTCAGCGCATCGGCGTCTGCAGCGTCATCGGTGGGAAAGCGGGCCGCCAGTGCGGCGATCAGGCCGCGTTCGATCACCGACGCCCGTCCGTTGGCGGCCAGCCCGAGTTCCATCCTGGCCCGGGCCAACGAGGCGGCCAGGTCGACGGGGTCGAAGGCGTCCCAGGCCTTGTTGTAGTTCGGGCCGATCGCGTAGGCCACCCCCCACCGCGCGATGGCCAGGTCCTGGTCGAGTGCCAGTGCCCGCTCGAAACAGCGGATGGACTCCTCGTGGTTGAACGCGTACGCCCAGACCATCCCGCGGTCGAACCACACCTTTGCCTGCGGCGACGGTGTCTCAATCGGCCGGTGATAGGACCCCAGGTCGTAGTACTGCTCGGTCTCGTCCAGACCTGCGGACGCGGTAGCGGTCATGACTGGCACGATAATTCGTCCAGGCCTTGGGGGCGAGCACTGCGACCATCGCGAGCACACAGCCGGCCGCACCCCACGCGGCCAGGGTGACAATCGGTGCGAGAGCGCCGTTTCCGCCGAAGTACTCGACGCTGCGCAGCAGCGCGACGCCCGATCCCTGCGGCACGATCGCGTTGAACATGGTGTAGAAGCCGGACAGCAGCGGCTTGCCCACCGGGCCTGCCGCGGCGGCGTTTCCGACGATCACCAGGAACAACGTCACGATCATCGATGCAACCGTGCCGAACGCGGCTGCCACGCCGGTCACTGCACCGCCGACGGCCATGGCGTACAACCACAGCACACCGAAGACCTGCCAGGTGTTGGTGGTGAGCGCGCCGAGCACGCCGTCGACGTAGACGGTCACCCCGCCGGCCAGCAGCGCCGAGTACGCGGCGAGGCTCAGGGTGCGCAGCGCCAAGGTGGACGGCCGGCGCACGCTGCCCATCATGCGACCGAACAGCGTGGCACCCACGGTCGCGCCGATGGACAGGAAGATCACTGCGTAGAACTCGACGGTGCCCTGCGGGTCCGCCGGTGAGGTGGGGGCGACGTCTTCGACGGCCGGAGTCAGGCCGGCCTTGGCGGCGACGGCGCGTCCGACGGTCTCCGCGGCGTTGGCGACACTGCGCCCTCCGCCGCCCGCGACGTAGATCTTCAGCTCCCCGGTCGGTTCGACGACGAAGGCGGCATCGGCCTTGCGGTCATAGACCTGCCCCCGCGCGGCGGCGGCGTCGTCGACCTGGGTCACCGCAAGCGTGTCCTGCCCGCGGATCGCGTCGACGACCTGCTGCGGCCCGGCCACGGCGACGTTCAGATGATGCAGCGTCGGTTTGGCGAAGGCGCCGGAGTAGCTCGCGATCATGGCGATGACGAGACGGTCAGTGCCGCCATCAGCAGGGCCATGTTGCGCAGGTCGGTCCGCGAGATGCGGCGGTTCGACACGTCTGTCAGAGAGTGGTGCTTGCCCACGGTTGAGCCTTTCGTTTGGGTGTGGTCTTCGTTTTGGGGTGGTCAGCCGATTCGCGCGGGGAGTCCCAGCAGCGCGTCGACGGTGTCGAGGGCGGCGGTCACCCGGTGGCGAAGATCGGTTGCCTCGGCGTCTTCCATCCACGACCGCAGCACCTCTTGGAATCCGCCGACCAGAAAGCGGCTGACCGATTCCGGCGGGATGTCGGCGATGGCGCCGACTACCCGCATGCCCTGGCCGGCGATCTCCTCGCAGGCGGGCAGGAGTTCGGTGCGGAAGGCCGCGACCACCCGCTGTGTCACGGCGCTGGGCACGACGTTGCGGTACATGGCGCGGTGCTCGGCGGCGAAGTCGAACAGTCGCGTGATGCGTGCCCGTGCGTTGCCCTTGATGTCGGCGGCGGCCGCGGCGAATGCCACCGCAAATGCCGTCGAGACCGCGTCATCGCGGTCGGAGAAGTGCTGATAGAAGACCTGCCGGCTGACCCCGGCGCGTCCGACCAGGTCACCGAC
Source organism: Mycobacterium sp. (assembly GCA_032162385.1). Taxonomy (GTDB): domain Bacteria; phylum Actinomycetota; class Actinomycetes; order Mycobacteriales; family Mycobacteriaceae; genus Mycobacterium. The sequence continues at coordinate 2,349 of JAVRPF010000071.1, read as the reverse complement.
GGTGATCTCGTCGACCGGCCGCTCGTGTGCCAGCGCGAACGCGGCGTCCCGCAACAGGGTGCGGACCCGTTCGGCGCGGGGGTCGGAACTGTGCGTGCGTGCGGCCATGCACACAGCATAAGTCACTTCATAGACAGTTGACTACGAAAACATAGGTAATCTAAGGCACCTGTTCGGGCTGGTGTGACGCCCGCCTCCGTGCCCCGCTCAGATGGTCTGTAGGACGGCGGTCGCGACCGCGAGTGCGAATCCGACCACCGCAGGCGCCGTGTCGGTGACGGAGTCGGATGCTCGGAGGTGACTGACGACGGCTCCGACCGACAGCAGGGCGAGCCCGACGGCGGCGGCCAGGCCGATCGGCCAACATGCCAGTCCCACCAGCGCACCGGCGACGCCGGCCAACTCGAGCAGGCCGATCACCCGCCACAGCGTGGGTGAGATCCCCAGATGGTCGCGGATCGCCAACGACTGTCGGACGCCCAACAGCTTGATGGAGCTGGCGAACAAGAACATGGCTGCCAGGCAGATCGTGACGATTACGGTGGAGGCGGACATCTCGTGAGGCTAGGCAGCTGCTGGTGCGATTGTGAGCGGAAGTGCGTGATACCCGCGCAGAAGTGAGCGGTGTCGGGGTGTGTGGTTGTCGGTGGCGGGTGCCAAGATGTCGGTAGCAGACTTCCGACCCGGCCACCAGGAACGGTAGGACGCGCATTCGACGGGAGCTGGCGAAATGATTCGCTGCGTTCGGTTGTGGACGGGCCAGGAAGGCGCCTCACGCGTCGAGATCGGCCGCCTGGACCTGAGGTCGGGGCGCAACGCCGACCTGGTGTCGCCAACCATGGCGGCGGCACACGTGACCGTCGAGGAGACGGCGGGCGGCGGTGCGTTGGCGTGGCACACGGCGCCCGTCCGGCAACTCGTCGTAACGTTTAGCGGGACGGTGCTGTTCTCCACCCGCGACGGCGAGGACTTCACCCTGCATCCGGGCGACGTCCTGCTCGCCGAGGACACCGTGGGCACGGGCCATCAGTGGCAGTTGCAGGGCGCCGACCCGTGGCGGCGGATGTACGTCGTCCTGGCGCCCGCGACCGAGGTTCCGTTCATCAGGGACTAGTTCATCCGCGCGAGCAGACGCAAAAGTCCCTCAAACACGGCGTGTCGCGGGGCTTTTACGTCTGCTCGCGGAGGGGAATCTCAGTGGCCCGCGACCACGTCGGACTCGTCGAACGTCACCGGATCCTTGGCGCCCGGCAGGAAGGAGTACGCCGCGCACACGATCCCGAAGAACAGGTAGCCAAGGGCCACCTGTGGATTGGCCGCCCACGCCACCTGGGGCGCGTGGATCAGCCCGATGAACGACAGCACCGCGCCAACCGCCGAGGCGATCGCCGCGTAGAGGAACTTCTTCTCCAGGATGAACGTGACCATGGTGCCGAGGATCAGGCCGACCAGCACCGCGCCCTGTCCGAGGGTCAGCAGTCCGTCGTACACCACGCCTGCCCCGTTGAGTTTGTCCATACCGACTGCCGTCGCTGACGTGCCCGTGGCGTTGAGCGCGTTGTCGATCAGTCCGCTGGCCCACTGCGCGAGGTTCGGCAGAAGGGCCGCCACCACCGCGACCGCATGCAGTCGCGGCACCGCCTGGAAGGCCTGCGCACCGATCAGCAAGCCGATGTACAGCAGGATCGGCACGATCGCCGGCACCGGCAGCAGCGCGTCGAGCACGCCGAAAAGGCCGACGAAGCAAAACAATCCGATAACCACACCGCTGGCCAGCGAGTAACCGGCGCGACCACCGGCGTCCTTCCAGCCGGGGTGGCCGATGTACACCGCAGGCGGGAAGGGCGAGCCGAACGCCGACCCGATGCAGGCACCGGCACCGTCGGCGAGCAGCACGCTGCGCAAATTGTAGTTGTCCCCGGCGGCGGCGGCGCTTTCCACGTTGCTCATCGCCTCGGTGAAGTTGTAGACGCCCAACGGTATTGCGGTCCCGAGGAGTGGTGCCAGGTGCGACAACCCGGAGAACAACATGTCGACCCGCAGGTCGGGAATGCCCAGCGCGATGTCGGAGAAGGCCTGACCGACGTCGGGTGCGGACATGTAGCCACCGATCCAGCCGATCGCCGTGCCGACGAGCAGCGCGGCCAGTCCCACTGGAATGCCGAACGGCAGCTTCACGTCGGTGAAGAAGCCGATCAGGATGATCGCCAGCACGGGCAGCCCGATCCAGGCCGCTTCCCACATCTGTGCGGCGGGCCGCATCGAGATGAAGGTGATCGAGATACCTGCCAGCGTGCCCAGCATCGCGGCGCGCGGCGTGAGCTTGCGAATGTACGGCCCGACGAAGGC
>JAVRPF010000070.1:0-4147 GCA_032162385.1 Mycobacterium sp. | reverse complement strand
TGGTGATGTGCCTGGCCATCGCGACGTAACCGAGCGCGAACAGGGTCAGGATGATCGTGGCGAACAGGAAGCCCGCGGGGGCGCCGAGTCCGTTGCCAAAACCGACCGCGATCGGCACGTTGCCGGTCATGGCCGTGATCGGCGCGGCATTGGCGACAGCCATGAAGAGGACCGCGACGATGCCGATGGAGCCCTTCTTGAGCCCGGCGGACGGCGCGGCCGGCCTATCGTCGGTAGTTGCGGATTCGATGGTCACGCGGGCCTCCTGGCTCGGATCCGAGTGCAAAAATGGCCCGCCACGCTGCAGTCCGTTGTCGAGCGTCGCATCCGGACCGCCACCCGACAACTCGAGGAGCGATATTTCCTGCCAATCGGCAGGAATCGTGCAGGCCACGAGGAGGCCGAAGGTGCACGAGGATCTCTCTGAACTGCGGATGAATGACCGGAGAACTGTGCGGCCCGACAGTGGCGGTAGCGAAGGGCAGCCGTGAGACTTGGCGGCGTGACCAACACCTCGCTTCTGGGTTCCATCCTGAATTGGCTTCGGGCCGGCTATCCCGAGGGCGTTCCCGGCCCTGATCGCGTTCCGCTGCTGGCGTTGCTGCGCGCCACTCCGTTGACGGAAGACCAGATCAAAGAGGTCGTCCGCAACATCACCGCCGACGGTTCGGCGGCCCTGACGGATGGTTCGATCGACACCGACGAGATCGAGGCGTTCATCGCCGAGGTCACTCAGCACGACGCGGGCAGCGAGAACGTCAACCGAGTGGCGGCCAAGCTTGCCGCGGCGGGCTGGCCGCTGGCCGGGGTCGACAACACCACCGCCGCATCCAGCTAGCCCACAGCTAGCCCAGATGCGCTGACAGCAGCCCGAACGACGCCGCGAAACTGCTGTCCGATCGCGAAGAGCCCCAAAGACGCGATCTGACAGCAGTTTCGGCGGCGCATACCGGTCAGTCGATTTACAGCGTGGACGTGTCGATGACGAAGCGGTACCGCACGTCGCTGGCCAACACGCGCTCGTAGGCCTCGTTGACGTAGTCGGCCGAGATGACCTCGATCTCCGGGGTCACGTCGTGCTCGGCGCAGAAGTCCAGCATCTCCTGGGTTTCGGGGATGCCGCCGATCATCGACCCGGACAGGTTGCGTCGGTACGCCCCAAGCGGGAAGAACGGCACGGTCAGCGGCTGCTCGGGTGCGCCCAGCTCGACCAGCGTGCCGTCGGTGGTCAAAAGGTCCAGGTAGGCGCCCATGTCGAGGTTGGCCGACACCGTGTTGAGGATCAGGTCGAAGCTGCTTGCCAGCTTGGTGAAGGTGTCCGGGTCGCTGGTGGCGTAGTAGTGGTCGGCACCGAGACGCAGGCCGTCCTCCATCTTCTTGAGCGACTGGCTCAGCACCGTCACCTCGGCACCCATCGCGTGCGCGATCTTGACGCCCATGTGGCCGAGTCCACCCAGCCCGATGATGGCGACGTGCTTGCCCGGTCCGGCGCCCCAGTGGTGCAGCGGGGAGAACAGGGTAATGCCCGCGCACAGCAGGGGAGCGGCCTTGTCGAGAGAGATGCTGTCGGGGATGCGCAGCACGTAGTTCTCGTCGACGACCGTCGCGGTGCTGTAGCCGCCGTAGGTCGGAGTGCCGTCCTTACCGGTGGCGTTGTAGGTGCCGATCATGCCGCCTTCGCCGGTGCAGTACTGCTGCAGACCGGCTTTGCAGTTGTCGCACTCGCGGCAGGAGTCGACGAAGCAGCCGACGCCGACGCGGTCGCCGACCTTGTACTTGGTGACCTCGGAGCCCACCTCGGTGACGACACCCGCGAGCTCGTGGCCGGCGACCACCGGGTACTCGGGCACGCCCCACTCGCCCTTCACGGTGTGGATGTCGCTGTGACAGATGCCGGCGAACTTGATGTCGAACGCGACGTCGTGCGGGCCGACGTTCCGACGCTTGATGGTGGTCTTGGTCAGCGGTGCGGTGGCCGACGTGGCGGCAATGGCGGAAACGGTGGTGGTCATGTCTTCTATGTGCCCTCTTTTTAGTCGTGGTGCAACCTGGCCAGTCAGCCAGAAGGTTAGCGAAGGGGCGCTACGTCGCGCTCCGACCAGTGCCAACCGAAGCCGGTCCCTGAATAGTCCCCAACCTGGATGACATCCAGGTTAAAGACCTGCGGCCCGGACCGCGCCGTTGAAGCTGACCACGTCATAGCGTGCCACCCCGGCCCGTGTGTATGGATCGCGTTCGACGATGTCCTGCACATCCTCAGCGCTGAGGTCGCCGGTGATCAGTACCCCTCCCGCGCCGGAACTCTGGCGCCCGGCCAGCAGCAGCCGGCCCGCGGCGACCTCGTTCTCGAGGAACTCCAGGTGGGCGGGGCGGGTCTGCTCGATCACGTCGGGGGGCTGCAGGTAGGTCGACGTCAGCACGTGGAACACGGATGCGACTCTAGTTGGTCGGGGCGCTTCAGTTGATCGGTGCGTTGAGCCATCGCAGGTCGTCGAGGATGCCGCCGGCCGCAATGATGCCCTCGCCGGTCTGCCACACCTCGTCGTTCACCACGAACACCCGGTTGTCCCGGGTGGCGGACAACTTGCGCCATGCATCCCCGCCGAACAGCGTGGCCGCACGCTGCCTGGCCGCCGCCGATTCGAACGACACGTAGACGATGTCGCCGTCTGCGGCCGACAAGTCCGGCGAGTTCTCCAGGTCCTCGTCCGTGATGCCGATCTCGACGTAGGGCTTGTCGGTGAACCGTTGCGCCGCAGGACGATCCACGCCGACGGTGGTGAGCACGCTGCCTGCGAAGTCGTCGACGCCGTAGACCCGCATGGTGTTCTCGGTCAGCCGGACCACCGAGGCCTGGAAGTGGGTGGCGTCGTTCTGCATCCCGGTCTTCTCGGCGTCCTGGACGAACCCGTCGACCAGCCGGTTCGCGGCATCGGAGCGGCCCGTCGCCGCCCCCACCGTCCGCAGCATGTCCTGCCACGCCGCGCCGGGCGCGCCAGTGAACACCGTCGGGGCGATCTCCGACAGCGGGCCGTACTCCTGCGGCGTGAGTTCCTGAGAACCGAGGATCAACTCAGGCGCGGCGGCTCGGATGGCGCCCAGGTCGGGCCCCGTGCGCGTGCCCGCCGCCGGGAGATCGTGCACGACGGTGCCGAGATAGGACGGCTGACTGGTCGAACCGTCCGGCAGCGCGGCGGCCACGATGCGCGATTGCAGCCCAAGGGCGCACAGCGCGTCGAGCTGGTCGCCGGAGAGCACCACGATGCGCTGGGGATCGGCCGGCACCTCGGTGCTGCCTGCCGCGTGGCGGACCACCCGGGTGTCCGGGCCTTCGTCGAGTGGGGCCGGGTCCGGCGCACAGGATTCGTCGGGCCTGCGCTCGTTTCCGAGCACGTTGGCTCCGGCGACCTTGGTGGTGCTGGTGATCACCGAGTTCGCGGCCGACGGTTGTGCAGGGGTGCCGCCGAGGCTGTCGCAGCCGGTGACCAGCGTCACCGAAACCGCGGTGGCCAGTGCCGCTGCCGCGCTGATCAAACCCACCTGCGGTGTGAAGAACGGCACGTGGCCGACGGTACCAACTCCCGGTCGCTGCGCTCCCTCCCTCCACACATCCGGCCAGTTCCCGGCCGGTCAGGCGCCGTTCGCAGAATGGTCCCGGTCGAATACGACGGTTTGTAGGACCCGGGCCGCCGTCGACAGGTTTGGGAGATAGGATTCACCCTGAGCACGCGGGGAACGCGGGACGTTGACCCGCCGAACTTTTGGAGGATCTGTTGGTAGCCGAAGCGCCCCCAATCGGAGAACTCGAGGCACGGCGTCCGTTCCCGGCGCGGCTCGGTCCCAAGGGCAACCTGATCTACAAGCTGGTGACCACCACCGATCACAAGGTGATTGGCATCATGTACTGCGTCGCCTGCTTCATCTTCTTCTTCGTCGGCGGTTTGATGGCGCTGTTGATGCGCACCGAGCTGGCGTTGCCGGGCCTGCAGTTCCTGTCCAACGAGCAGTTCAACCAGCTGTTCACCATGCACGGCACGGTGATGCTGCTGTTCTACGCGACGCCGATCGTGTTCGGGTTCGCGAACCTGGTGCTGCCGCTGCAGATCGGCGCGCCGGATGTGGCGTTCCCGCGGCTGAACGCCTTCTC
>JAVRPF010000069.1:0-3091 GCA_032162385.1 Mycobacterium sp. | reverse complement strand
CGCTGAGCGCATGTATCGATCCGTCGGCGACGAGCTTCTGCAACATGGTCAGGGTCGCCGGGATGTAGACACGCACCAGGCGACTGTAGCGGCACTACTCGCGATCGCCGATCAACGTGGCGACATGGTCATCCACGTAGGTCGACAGTTCGCGCGAGGGCCGCTGGTAACTCCCACTCATCACCGGCCGCTCGGGCAATTCGACCTTCGGGTGCCCTACGTCGACGTAGTCGATGGTCGACAATAGGTGCGACATCATGTTCAGCCGCGCGTGTTTCTTGACGTCGGACTCGACTACATACCAAGGACTCTGGGGGGTGTCGGTATGGACCATCATCTGGTCCTTGGCTCTCGAGTAGTCCTCCCACCGGTATACCGACTCCAGATCCATCGGGCTGAGCTTCCACTGCCGGACCGGATCGTTGCGCCGCGACTTGAACCGACGCAACTGTTCGTCGTCCGACACCGAGAACCAGTACTTGCGGAGCAGGACTCCGTCCTCCAGAAGCATCTGCTCGAAGATCGGCGTCTGACGCAGGAACAACGAGTGCTCTCGTGCGGTGCAGAATCCCATCACCTTCTCCACACCGCCGCGGTTATACCAGGACCTGTCGAACAGCACGATCTCGCCCTTGGCAGGCAGTTGCGCGATGTAGCGTTGGTAGTACCACTGTCCGCGTTCGCGGTCATTCGGGGCGGGTAGCGCCGCGATTCGCGCGATGCGCGGGCTCAAGTACTCGGTGATGCGCTTGATCGTTCCGCCCTTGCCTGCCGCGTCACGGCCCTCGAAGACCACCACGATCCGTGCGCCGGACTCCCGCACCCACTCCTGCAGCTTCACGAATTCCGTTTGCAGACGGAATAATTCGGCCTCGTAGATGTCGTTGGAGATCTTCGACTTCGCTGATTTCGGCTTGCCGTTCTTGCCGGCCGCCTTCGAGCTTCCCATCACCGGATCGTAGTGCTGATCGACGGTCCTCACCCGATGAGCAGCAGCGATCAGCGCGCCGCTTCCAGCAATTCGTCGAGCGACTCGCGCAGCAGGATGGGCACCACGTCGACGTCGCTCATCGCATCGCGGTCGGCGTTCACGCCGAAGTAGAGCATGCCGTTGTAGGACGTCACGCCGATCGCCATCACCTGGTCGTGCAGCAGCGGCGGCACCGCGTAGGTCTCCAGCAGCTTGGTGCCTGCGATGTACATCTGCTTCTGCGCGCCAGGCACATTGGTGATCAGCAGGTTGAACTGTCGAGCCGAGAAACTTGTCGCGACGCGAATCCCCATGGCGTGCAACGTCGGTGGGGCGAACCCGGACAGGGTGACGATGGTTCTGGCATCAACCAGGATGGCTGCCGTCGAATGCGATTCGGTGGCATGCGCGATCTGCGACAGCCGCACCACGGCATTGCCCTCGCCGACGGGCAGGTCGACCAGGAACGGCGACACCTCGCTGATCGCCTGGCCCGGACCGACCACGTCGAGGTCGGCGTCGGGGTACACCGACATCGGTGCCATCGCCCGGACCGTCGACGTCGACGTCACCGGTTCGCCGCGCGACATCAGCCAGTTGCGCAATGCGCCCGCCACCACGGCGAGCACCACGTCGTTGACGTCGCAGTCGTAGCGGGCGCGAAGTTGGCGGTAGTCCTCCAGCCGGTGGCGGGCGACGGCGAACCGCCGGTTGCGCGACACGGTGCTGTTGAGCGGGCTGCTCGGCGCGGTGCCGCGCGCAACCGTGCGAGCCACGTCGGCGACCCGGCGTCCCACCTCGACCAGCTGCTCCGAGTTGGTGGCCACGTCCGTGACCGCCGACCGGACCGCAGCGAGCTGGGCGGTGGGCCGGGCGACCCATTCACCGAGGGCACCCCACACCAGCCGCGCGTCGCTGGGCTCACGCGCGGGAATCCAGATGTCCTCGCCGAACTCCGGCGCCTTCTGGGTGCGGTCGGCGATGACGTGCCCAATCTCCAAAGCCGTCATGCCGTTGACGAGTGCCTGGTGCGACTTGGTGTAGATGGCAATGCGGTTCTTCGCCAGGCCCTCGACCAGATACATCTCCCACAGAGGACGGGACTTGTCGAGCTGCCGGGACCCGAGCCGCGCGACGAGGTCGTGCAACTGTGCGTCGCTGCCCGGCGACGGCAACGCGGAACGCCGGATGTGATAGGTGATGTCGAAGTCGGGGTCGTCGACCCACACCGGCCGCGCCAAGCTCAGCGACACCTCGCGAACCTTCTGGCGGTAGCGCGGGATCTGCGGCAGCCGTCGCTCGACGGTGGCCAACAAGGTCTCGTAGCTCAACCCACTGCGTGGCTTGCGCAGGATCGACAGCGTGCCGACGTACATCGGAGTCGAGGAGTTCTCCAGGTGGTAGAACGACGCGTCCGACGCCGACAACCTCGTCACCATGTCGGCGCCACCCTCCCCTGGCTCGAAGCCTGAACCCCGTCACGGTAACCGGCCAAACTGTCGCCCCGCATCACGGGTGCACGAGACTGTCCGCGCGCCGTGCGATCATGAATGCATCTGCACTCTCCAGCAGATGCCATCGTGTTCACCCCGACTGCTGGAGACCGACCGTGACCGCATCACGCATTCCCGCCGCGCCTACATCCCCCGTCGCTTCGTTCACGTCGCCGATCATCGACTACGAACCACCACTGGTCGGTATGGCCGCGGCCTGCCCACCGCCGACGTCCGCTGCGCTGCACCGGCACACCCCGCGCCGGCTGCGGGCCGTCCCGGTCGCGCCAGTCCACGAGTCACCACCGCCGCGCGCCGCGGCCGTCTTCGCCGACACCGCGCTGCGTCGCGTCCTCGAAGTAGCCGACCGGCGCAGGCCCATCGCCCAACTGCGGCCACTGCTGACGCCGACACTGATCGACGCCGTGGTGGCCATGACGCGGACCACCCCGACCGACGGTGCTGCCGTGCTGCGTCGGATGCGGTTGCGCACCGCGGTCGCCGCCGACGGCGAGGCGACGGCGGCCGAGGTGTTCGGCACCTACACCCGGGGCCGCCGGGTCAGAGCCATCGCCGGCCGCATCGAAATCGTCGGGGGCCGCTGGTTGGTCACGGCGTTGCAGATCGG
>JAVRPF010000068.1:0-4082 GCA_032162385.1 Mycobacterium sp. | reverse complement strand
TCGCCGCCAGGTCGGCGGCCGACGGCATCGGCTCGTCGGCCACCCCGGGCTCGCCGTGGATACCGAGGCCGACACCCATCTGCTTGTCGGGCACCGTGAACAACGGAGCGTCGGCGCCTGGCAGGGTGCAGCCGTCGAAGGCGACGCCCAAGGTCCGGGTGGCGGCATTGGCGGCTTCCGCGACGCGGATGACGCCCGCCAGGTCGAGTCCGTCCTCCGCGGCGGCGGAGGCGCACTTGAACACGGTGAAATCGCCTGCGATGCCCCGACGTTTGGCCTCCTCGCCCTTGGGCGCGCTGGCGATGTCGTCGGTGACGGCGAAGTAGTGCGCATCGATGCCCTCGCTGCGCAACTGGGTGACAGCCAGCGAAAAGTTCATCACGTCGCCGGCATAGTTTCCGGTGGTCAGCAGCACACCGGCGTCGCCGTGCGCGGCGCGGGCCACCGACGCGGCCTCCTCGGCCGACGGCGAGGTGAAGATGTTGCCTACCACCGCGCCATCGGCGAAGCCGGATCCGACGGTCCCACAGAACGCCGGGTAGTGCCCGGACCCGCCACCGATCACCACGGCCACCTTGCCGGGCGCGGTCTCGCGCGCACGGACCACGCCGCCGGGCACCCCGACGACGTAGGACGCGTTGGCGTCGAGGAATCCGACAAGCATGTCCTCGGTGAACCGGGCGGGATCGTCGTACAGCTTGGTCATCGCAGCCGCTCCCCGGTGTCGGCGTCGAACAGGTACACCCGCTCGGGCGGCGCGTTGACCACGACCTTCTGTTCGGGCTCGTAGCTCTCCTGGGCAGGCGTCTGAACGACGATGCCCTCCTCGACCCCGACGACGGTGCTGGTGGCCAGCCCGAACTCGAGCAGGTGCTCGAAGTAGGCGACCGTGGTGCGGATCCCGGCGGCGTTCCCGGTGGACAGCGCGCAGTCCTGCGGCCTGATGCCGACCGAGACCCTGGTGCCGTCGGCGATCCCGGTTGCCGCGGTCTGCAGAGAGTCTGCGCCCGAACCGATCTCGACGCGCAGTCGACCGTTGTCTGCCCGGACGACGCCGCGCAGCACGTTGATCTGCGGCTCGCCGACGAACTGGGCGACGAACAGGTTCGCCGGGTCGTCGAACACCTCGTCCGGGGTGCCGAACTGTTGCACCACTCCGGCGTCCATCACCGCGAGGCGATCGGCGAGCGACAACGCCTCGACCTGATCGTGGGTGACGACGATCGTGGTGTAGCCGAACTCGCGCTGCAGCACCTTCAGTTCTCGACGGACCCGCTGGCGCGCCGACGCGTCGAGGTGACTCAGCGGCTCGTCGAGGAGCAGCACCGGTGGGTTTCTGACCAGCGCCCGCGCCAGTGCGACGCGCTGCTTCTGACCGCTGGACAGCCCGGCGGGCCGCAAGCCCATCAGCTCGTCCATCTCCAGCCGATTGCTGATCGACGTGACCATCGGCTCGGCGCCTTTGACCTTGCGGGCCTTGAGCCCGTAGAGGAGGTTCTCGCGGACCGACATCGGCGGATACAGCGCATAGCTCTCGAAGCCGACGCCGATGCCCCGCTTGGACGCGGGCAACTGCGAGACCTCCCGGTCACCGATGCGGATGGAACCGCTCGTCACCGTCTCCAAACCGGCGATCATGCGCAACGTGGTGGTCTTGCCGCAGCCCGACGGGCCGAGCAGCGCGACGAGCTCGCCGGCTTCGATCGCCAGGTCGATGCCCTTGACCGCGGTGACGCTCTCGCGCCCGCGGGAAGCGTAGGTCTTCACCAGGTCGGTCAGCACCAGGCTCTGCGCGGTGGTCGTCTTCGGGGTGTCCATCGTGGCGGTCGCGCCAGGGGCAGAAGCGGAGCGACCCGGGGAATTCATCACTGTGCAGCCTCCAAGCTCCGGTCATCTGTGCCCAGTCGTCTGGTGTCGCCGTCGCCTGCGGCGAAGAGGTGCACGTCGTCGTCGGCCACGGTCATCGACACCTTGGCGCCCTCGTCCACGCCCTCGCGTCCCGATGCCAGCACGATCAACTGCTCACCACCCATGTCCACGGTCAGCTCGATGTTGCGCCCGAGCCGTTCGGCCAGGACGACCGTGCCCGTCAGCCGCGCCGCTCCGGCGCCGCCGTCTCCGACGACGTGAATGTCGCAGGGCCGCAAGCCGACCCGGACGCGATCCCCGCCGCAGACGTTCACCCCGGCAGGCACCGGCACGTCGAAGGCGCCACTGCCCAGCCGGACCCGGCCGCCGTCAACGACGCCGTCGAGGATGTTGATCTCGGGCTGTCCGAGGGCACGCGCCACGAACGTGTCCGCCGGCCGTCGCCAGATGTCCTCTGGCCTACCGATCTGGACCAGCGAGCCCTCACGCATGACGGCGATGCGGTCCCCGAGCGCCAGGGCCTCCTGGTAGTCGTGGGTGACGTAGACCGTCGTGGTCTTCGACATGGCGCCGAGTTGCTTCAACTCGGCGCGCATCGCCGCCCGCAACTTCGCGTCGAGGTGGCTCAGCGGTTCGTCGAGCAGGTAGATGTCGGCAGGCCGCACCAGAACGCGGCCAAGGGCGACTCGCTGCCGTTGCCCGTTGGACAGCTCCCGCGGAAAACGCTTGAGCAGCGAGTTGATTCCAAGCGTCGTGGTGACTTGGTCGATCCGCTCGGTGCGCTGCGCGTCGGAGTACTTGCCGGTGCGACCCGACTTCAACGGCGAGGCCAGGTTCTCGCTGACGGTCTTCTGTGGGTAGAGCGCGTAGCTCTCGAAGGCCATCGCGACATTGCGGTGGTACGGCTCGACCCGGGTGACGTCGTTGCTTCCGACGGTGACCGTCCCGGCATCGATGTCGACCAGGCCGGCAATCGATTTCAGTGTGGTCGTCTTGCCTGCACCGCTGGGACCAAGGATGACGAAGAACTCGCCGTCGGCGATGTCGACCGTGAGGTCGTTCACCGCCCTGGTCTTCCCGAAGGACTTGGACAGGCCCTTGAGCGATACGGTGGCCATCAGGCCTTCACCGCCCCAAAGGACAGGCCCCGGACCAGATACCGCTGAATGGTCAACGCGAGTATCAGAGGTGGTAGGGCTGCGATGATGGCCGCTGCCGCCGTGAGGTTGTAGTACGCCTGACCGCCGCCGCCCAGGAACTTGGTGATCGCCACCGTGACGGTACCGGCATTGCTGTCGGCGAGGATCAGCGGAAACACGTAGTTGTTCCACGCGAAGATGAAGGCCAACAGCGCCGCCGCGGCGATGCCGGGTCGCACGATCGGCAGCGCGACCATCACGAAGGCCCTTCTGCGGGTGTAGCCGTCCAACAATGCGGCCTGCTCGAGGTCCTCGGGCAGGTCCTCGAAGTACGAACGCAGGATCCAAACGACCAGCGGCATGGTGACCAACTGCAGCACCCAGATCATCCCGACCTTGGTGTCGAACAGCCCGATCTGGTTGTAGATCACGAACAGCGGGACGATCACCATCAGCTCGGGCGCGAACCGGAAGGACAGCATCTGGAACATGAGGTCATTGCTGCCCTTGTACTTCCAGCGGCCCGCGGCGTAGGCGGCGGGTATGCCGATCACCAGCGAGACGACCACCGCACCGCCGCAGTTGATCAGGCTGGTCACCAGCGAGGTCTTGAAGTCGACGCTGGTCATCTGAGTGCCCTTGTCGGACACCACCGTTGCGAAGTTCGACCACGTCGGGCTGAACTGAAAATACGTGGTGGTCTGCTCCTGTGCGTTCTTGAGCGCAAGGATGACCATCCATACGATTGGGAACAGCGAGAAGATGAACCACCCGACCAGACCGATGTCGGCGACTACGGGCCCGATCCCGATCCGCTTCTGGCCCGGCAGGAGTTCACTTCGGCCCGGCCTGAATTTAGTGAGGTTCATGGTTTTACGACTCCGCTCCGGCAGCTCGACGCTGCGCCTTGCCGAGCACGCTCACCAGGTAGCGCGCGGTGATGAACACGATGATCCACAGCAGCAACATGTAGGTGCTGCCGCGGGAGTAGTCGAGGTTGATGATCGAGTCCTCGAACGCACCGATCTGCAGCGTCCTGGTGGCCACACCCGGCCCGCCCGCGGTGAGAACGTA
>JAVRPF010000067.1:0-5202 GCA_032162385.1 Mycobacterium sp. | reverse complement strand
ACCAACGCTTCGCCACAACCAGCTCGCCGCCACAGCGGGCGGTCTCGTAGGCCAACATCGGCCCGATCAAACTCATCGCCGCATCGGAAATGGCACGCCGGTAGCCACGCCGTCCCATGCTGCACTTCATGGCCGCCAGATCGAGGTCTTCGATCACGATGTGGCCATAGCTGGCCGCCAGCTCGGTGGTGAGCTGATGGGCAGCTTCCCGCCGCAGAGGCACGCACCGGCGGTCCAGCCGGAACAGCTTGGCTTTCGCTGCCCGGTGACCGCGCGATCCAGGGATGCGTCGGGAAAGTTGACGCCCGGCCCGCCGCCACGCAGCCAAGGTGGCTTTGAGTGGGGCCGGATTCGGATACTCAGTCAGTGTTTCGACGCCAGATGTGAAGCGGGGGAAGCCCACCTTGGGGCCCTTACGCTTGCCGTTCTTGCTGGACGACCAGTTGTCCAGCGCCCGCACCAGGTCCGCAGCCCCGACACGTAGGCCTCCTTGGAGTTTTCAGCCCACCACGGCGCGACCACATCCTGGGCGCGGTTCCACGCCCATCGTAGTGACCCGAGATCCCAACCCACCGGCCCGTGCGCCGGATCAACGGCTTTCGCGTCCAGGTCGACCTTCACCTGAGCCAGGCCCCCATTGAACGCTTTGCGTCGTGCCCCGAAATTGCGAGCACACCAGCGCCGCCCGCGCCGGCTCGGTGGGCCATTGCACTTCGAACTTCGCCGCCGTCACCACCCACCCGGCGGGCAACGCCTTACCGGGTGAACCCGTCTGGGCGTAGCAGTCGGCGTCGCCGTCATAAGGGTCGAACAGCACCGACACCGACTCCACCACAACCCGGTGCGCCTCGAAATCAGCACCTACATCCACATACCGCGACAACGACGGTGTGCCATCACGTTTCGGCTTCACCACCCCACCACCCGCCGCGCCATCGTCGGCAGGCGCTGTACGCACCTGCATCAGCGGGCCCACCCGCTCCGCAGGCACCGGCAGCATCCCCTCCCGAAACCAGCGATAAGCCGTATGCCGGTTCACCCCGACCGACTCCGCCCAATCCGCCAGATTCACATCGCCAAATCAGGAACTCTTGCGCACACTCAATACACTCAACACGCAACAGGTCGTAACCCCTACGATCGACCCGTGCTGTTGAATCGGGCCACTGCCGAGGGCATCGCCGAAGGCACCATCACGCTGGTGCTGCGCCGCTGGGATGCGCCGCGGGCGAAAGCCGGTGGCACGCAGCGCACTCCGGTGGGCACCATCCACATCGACGCCGTCACCGAGCATCCGGGTGGCTACCGGGTCACGGCGGCGCAGGCGATCGCGGCAGGCTATCCGAGCGCCGAGGCGGCGCAGGCCGATCTGGACCGACGCCCTGCCGGGCACACCTACCTGATCGGGGTGTCGTTCCTGGCGCCCGACGAGCGTCCCGACCTGGCCGCCAACGATGCGCTCGCCGACGCCGACGTGACCACCATCACCACGCGACTGGACCGCTGGGACGCCGTCGGGGCACCGTGGACGCGCGAATACCTGCGGATGATCGGCGAGAACGAGGCGGTCCGCGCACCCGACCTGGCGGCGCGGGTCGGGCTGGACGTACCGCGCTTCAAGCGCAGGGTGCGCCAACTGAAGGGGATCGGGCTGACCATCAGCCTCGACGTGGGTTACCGGTTGAGTCCGCGCGGCCGGGCCTATCTCCGGCTGGCCGGGCGAGGGGCCCGTGCAACGCCCCCGCCGGGGTCTGAGCCTATTCGCTCGACTTTTCAGTCTTGATATCGAAAATGACCTGCTCACCTTCGACCTTGAATACCTTCATGTGCGCGGTGTAATTGCCGTCCGGACCCGTGAACTTGCAGTCGAACTCCTGCCCGGCTTTCGCCTCCACGCCCCCGGGGCACGTCACGTCGGTCGGCTTGAAGTTGTTCTGTTTGGACACCAGATCGACGACCGACTGCGCCGCGCCATCGGGTTTGATGGTGGAGACACCGCACGCCGCGAGCTGCGGGGCCGCCGCGCCGATGAAGACTGCAGCGCCGAAGCGGATGGCAAGGGTTCGGGTCATGCTGCGGAATGGTGCTAGAAGGTTTGCCAGAGGTCAATAGCAACACTGGCTTGACTTGAAGCGCTTCAAGTTCGGCAGAGTGGTGTCATGACCACGGACACGACTTTGACGTCCGAGCTGACCATTCAGCAGGTGTCGACGCCGCCTGCGGAGTCGGCGCTGCGGTACTACGAGCGCATCGGGCTGATCGACGCAGTGCCCAGGGACGCGAGCAGTGGGCACCGCCGCTACCCCGCCGACCTCGTCGCCACCATCGAATCCCTGAGTTGTCTACGCACGCCGCCCGACTCCACGACGGATCGGCCGGCTGCGCCTGCGCGAGCGCTACGTCACTGCCAAGGCCCAAATGTGGGCGGCCAGGGAGCGCGGTGACACAAGGGCCGAACAGGAAATCATCGCGACCGTGATCGAGCTCGCAGGAAGGCTTCTCGACGACGACGGGGCCCGGCGTGGTTGAGCACGACGGCCCGATCCTGGTCACCGGTGGATCGGGATTCCTTGCCGGGCAGGTGATGCTGCGACTGCTGACCGATGGTCACCGGGTCCGTGCGGGAGGGAACCGACCGGGTGCTGCGGGCAGCAGCGGATGCCGACGTCCGCCGGGTCGTGATGTCCACGTCGCTCGCCGCGTCGGCTATGGACCCAAACCTTCGGGCGAGCCGTACGACGAGACCGACTGGACCGACCCGTCCACGCCGCAATCTCCGTACGTGAAGTCCAAGACGCTCGCCGAGCGCGACGCCTGGGAGTTCGCGGCCGCCAATGATGTTGAGCTGACGGTGATCAACCCCGTCGAGATCTTCGGGCCGGTCCTCGGCAGCGACCTCGCCGCGTCGATCCAGATCGTCAAGGGCCTGCTGGACGGCCGACCGCCGGTGCTCGCCAAGGCGTCGTCCGCGGTGGTGGACGTGCGTGACGTCGCCGAGTTGCATGTGCGGGCGCTGACCGATCCCCGCGCCGCAGGCCATCGGTTTCTCGCCGCGTCCGGTCAGCAATCACGCTGCCGGAGATCCTGCGCTCGCGGCTCGGGCCAGCGGGACGACGCGTCCCGACCCGGGAGCTACCGACTGGACTGTCCGGGCCGCCGCTCGGGTGGTGCCCGCGCTTCGCGAACTCGCGGGCCTGCTCGGCGGACACCATCATCGCCACCGCCGAGAGCCTCCTCGCGGGTTGAACTCGTCGGTCGCCGGGAACGCCTACTCGGCCAGTTGGTTGACGAGTCCGGCGAAGATGCCAGGCAACGCGGCCGCCGCAGGCACGATTGCCGATCGCACCGACGCGTGCGTGCTGGCCCGCAACAAGCCCGCCGTCAGCAGGCGGTAGCGGCGGGACATCCGACGCCATTGGCGGTCGTAGTCGCGGGGCCGATCCGCGGCGACGCAGCCCACCAGCAGTTCCGCGGCGCCGAATGCAATGCCGAGGCCCTCTCCGGTCAGCGCGTCGACGTAGCCGGCGGCGTCCCCGACCAGCAGCACCCGGCCTGCGGCCCTGGCGCGCACCTTCTGTCGCAGCGGTCCTGCAGCCCGGTCCGGGCCGTGTGGACAGCTCTTCACCCGGTCCGCGAGGGCAGCGAAGTCACCGAAGTGACTGTCGAACCCGCCCCGGCGCGACGTGAGGATCACGATGCCAACGCAGTCATCGGCGACGGGAGTGACGTAGGCCTCGGCGTAGCGACCCCAGTGCACTTCGACGTGGTCGGTCCACGGCGCCACGTGCACGTGCCTGCGGATGCCCCACCGCCGCTTGCCGTCGGACGGTACCTCTAGCCCCATCGACCGACGGATAGGCGAGTGCAACCCATCGGCGGCGGCGAGGTAGCGCGCCCGCAGCCCTCCGGCGTGAACCGATTCCGCGTCCTGGGTCACGTCGGCGACTTCGCCACGGACGACGCGCACCCCGGCGGCGATCACGGCGTCCGCGAGTGCTGCGTGCAACGCCGTCCGCCGCACGCCCCGCCCAGCGCCAGAGCGGAACGGTGCGCTCACCGACCGCTGACCGTCCAGGTACGTGATGCCGCCCAGTGGGTTGCCCGGCGGCTGGACGCCGAGTCGCTCCAACTGGGCGACGGTGTGCGGCATCAGTCCTTCCCCGCAGGCCTTGTCGATGGCGCCGATGCGAGGCTCGACGACCACCACCTCCAGGCCGGCCCGCGCTCCGTGCAGCGCGGTGGCGAGTCCGGCAGGCCCACCCCCGGCGACGATCAGGTCGATCACGTCAGGCTCGCCAGTGCAGCGTTCTCGACCTTGATCCGCGCCCTCATGAGCGCCGCGTTCAGCAGGGTGAACGCCAAGGCGGTGATCCAGGCGGTGTGCACCAGCGGCAAGGCGATGCCTTCGAGCGCGACGGCGACGTAGTTCGGGTGCGACAGATAGCGGTAGGGGCCACCGGTGACCCGCGCCGCACCCGGCACGACGATGACCCGGGTGTTCCATTGCCAGCCCAGGGTGGCGATGCACCACCACCGCAAGCCTTGCGCGGCGAGCACGACGGCCAGCATCGGCCAGCCGAGGGCCGCGATGAAGGGACGGTGCAAGGTGAGGACTTCGATCAGGCAGGCGGCGAGCAGAGCGGTGTGCAGGACGACCATCGCCGGATAGTGGCCCGTCCCGAACTCGGAGCCGCCGCGGGCCTTGCTCTTCGCGAGGTTGCGCTGGGACACCACGAGTTCGGCCACGCGTTCGGCGGCGACCAACCCGATCAGGAGCACATAGGCGATCACGCGATCAGTGCCAGCGCATGAGCACTAGTTCGGAACAGAAGCCGGGACCCATCGCCATCAGCATGCCGGGGCTTCCGCTCGGGGGACGTTTGGCGATCGTGTCGCGCAACACGTGCAGCACCGACGCCGACGAGAGGTTGCCCACTTCGCTGAGCGAACGCCAGGTCAGCTCGAGCGCGTCATCGGCCAGCCCCAGTGTTGCGGTGATCGCCTCGATCACCTTGGGTCCGCCGGGATGACTCACCCAGGCACCGACCTGGTCGATGCTCAGATAATGCGCCGCAAGGAATTCGGTGACGTCATCGCCCAGGTAGCGTTCCACGACGTCGGGCACTTCGCGACCAAGGACGATCCGGAATCCGGAGGCGCCGATATCCCATCCCATCGTCCGCAGGGAGTCGGGATAGAGGT
>JAVRPF010000066.1:0-7420 GCA_032162385.1 Mycobacterium sp. | reverse complement strand
CGCGATCGCCGCGGTGTCCGTCGGGGTGGTCGACGGCCGGGTGCGCGTCGACCTGCCCTACACCGAGGACTCGCGCGCCGAGGTGGACATGAACGTCGTCGCCACCGACACCGGCACTCTGGTCGAGATCCAGGGCACGGGTGAGGGTGCGACGTTCCCTCGCTCGACCCTGGACAAGATGCTCGACGCCGCCCTCGGCGCGTGCGAGCAGATCTTCGTGATTCAGCGCGAGGCACTCGAGTTGCCGTACCCCGGCGTGCTGCCCGAGCCGTCCACGCCGGCCAAGAAGGCGTTCGGAAGCTGACCGACCTGCTGGTGGCCAGTCTTTCCTAAACTTCGATACCCCTTGCTGACATGCCGGTGTTGGGTCGGTTACGGCTGTCTAGGTCGATCGATGAGTCGACCAGCCTCCAACGTCAACGCGAGATGATTACGCAATGGGTGGATATGAACGGCCACACCATTGCCAGCTGGGCCGAAGACAGTGACGTAAATGGCTCGCTAGACCCGTTCGATACGCCGGACTAGGGGACTGGCTTGCGAACAGAGCACAGGAGTTCGATGTCATCGCCTGCTGGAAGCTTGACCGGCTGAGTCGCGCCCCACATTGCTAGAGGGGGAAGATCGAAGCGATGGCCTTGGTCTCGTCGCCCACGGCATATGTAAGCGTGGTGACGGTCCGGTCGACAAGTCGTGGCCCGAACTCGTCGGTGGAACCGGCCGGATGGACGTGGGTGATTATGTCGAGCTTTTCGCCGAGCGAGATCGGCGCCTCGTGTTCGATGGTCACCCGCAGCGGCGCAGTGAGCAGTTCGGGTGTCGCTGACAGGTGATCCTCGACGACGCTCCAAAAGACCGAGTTGTTCATGTGGTTGAACAGGTCGATGTCGGTGAACCGCACCGGGTAGTCGTGGATCTCTGTGGCAGTGTCGCGATCGCCGGCCTCAAGTACGGATGCCACCGCAGCCTGTCGACGTCGGTGGTGCGCCGCAGCCCTTCCATGAAGTCATCCCTGATGCGCGACGGCATCAGGGTATTGGGGTTGATGTTGATCCAGAACGCCTCACATTCGATCAGGCCGCCGTTGCGGCCGTCGATGCGCACCCGCTTCTCGCACCACCGTGTCGACGTGGCTGAGCACCAGCGGCGCAGCCGCAGCATGTCGGAGAATTCGATCGGTTTGATCACGTCCATCATGGTGCGGCGCACGATCCACAGCGGATGGACGCGTTCAAAGCCCAACTCCCGCAGTTGATCCTGGCCGATGTCCTGGACGTGACGCGCTGCGGCGTCCAGCCGCAACCGGCCGTAGCGGTCGATGTCAGCCACCCGTCGCGGCCACTCACGCTCGAACACGTGGGGATGGGCGTCGAGGACCGGCATCAACACTTTGTCCAGGGTCATCACAGTTCTCCCTCTCACCCCATTGCGAAGATGCCGCCACCGGGCATCCGATCCCGACTGGCCGGCCCCTTCTTAACGGCTGTTAGCGCGCTCGCCGCGCCAAGCGTTCGGAGTCCGAGATCAGTACGCCTTTGCCTTCCAACCGATCCAGCCACGGTGGCGAAATCGGCAAGCGCCTTGTCCACCGTCTCCCGCGACGCGCCGACCAGTTGCGCGATCTCCTCTTGGGTCAGGTCGTGCGTGACGCGCAGGCGTCGCCTTCCTGGGTGCCGAAGCGTTGCGCCAGCAGCAGTTGCTTGGCGACCCGGCCCGGCACGTCGGTGAAGATCATGTCGGCCAGGTTGTTGTCGGTGCGGCGCAGCCGGCGGGCCAGCACCCGCACAGCTGATCGGCGATTTCGGGGCGATCGGCGATCCATGCACGCAACCTGTCGCGGTCCATCGATACCGCGCGGACCTCAGTGATCGTGGTCGCGCTGGAGGTGCGCCGGCCTGGGTCGAAGATCGACAATTCGCCGAAGATGTCCGACGGCCCCATGATCGTCAGCAGGGTGTCGTGACCGTTGAGGGAGCGTCGGCCGATCTTGACTTTCCCGGAAATGACGATGTGGAGCCGGTCGCCCGGTTCACCTTCGCCGAACACCGCGTGCCCGGGTGGGAAGTCGACAGAATGTAGTTGTATCGTTGACGCCGATCCGGCGTTGGGCTCAACTCCCTGAAACATTCCGGCCCTGGCCAAGGTCTCGCGCGTGACGTCATCGCGTTCCAGGCGCTCCAGCCAATCCGTCGGTAACCGCAGCTCAGCAAGCTCCTGGGACCTGAAACCGTCGCGTCCGGCGGCACCAGCTTTGTGACTTGCGTTCCGATACGGCTTCGTCTCCGGAACGGCGATTCGTTCGGCATCCGGCCAGGACGCGTTGGGGTCGCCCCGCGGAGTCCGGTCCATGTCGGTCACTCCGGGGTCATAGGGCATCTGAATTCTCCGATCAGGCAGGCCGAGCCCGCATCGTTTGTCGGAAAGGTTCTCGGGTGCCACGATGCACTTGCCACGATTGCGCGCCGGCGGTCCCGTGTCGCTACCGCTGACGCCCATCAACACTTCCTGCAAGCTGGAATCTCACCCACGTGCCAGCTGCAAACGCCCGTGTCCTGCCTGCGGGTGACCTCAGGCGTGTCGCGCTGTGTGGCGCCGGCGGCAAGCGTCGATGGGCGTCAGCGGTAATGACATGGGCACCCTGGAAGGCATGTCGCCGATCGCATACCTCCGCGTTGTCAGACTCCGCCGTGCCCACTGGGACCTGCGGGCCGCGGATCCCTCGCACGACAGCGTCGCGTCCATCGCGCGTCGTTGGGGTTTCGCCCACCTCGGCCGGTTCGCCGCCGCGCATAAGAATATGTACGGCCAAACACCACTACAGGCCCTGCGCGCTGCGCTCTTCGCGCCCAGCGCAAGGGCTTTCGGGGTACCCATGCCGAGCTCGCGCCAACCTACGGCGACCGCGAATCATCAGGCAAACAGCGCGGATCGGGTGGCGGTCGGAGGAACCTGGTCGATGAACTACCTAGCCCGGCCACTATGGAACGTCAGGATCAAATTAGGCCGCGCATGCTCGGGGCGGGTGCGACGGCACCCGGGTGGAGGTGGGCCCGGATGGGCGCGAGCGATGTGATCGGTGTGGTTAGCGGTGGAGTAGCGCGGTGAGCAGTTGGGTGAGCCAGCTTCGGGCTGCTTGGAGGTCGCCGTCCAGCAGCAGTTGAACGGTGACTCCGTCGTAGGCGGCAACGACGGCGCGGGCGGCGTTGGAGGTATCGCCGATCGCGTCGGGAAGGGTCAGTCCATCGCGTGCGCTGTCGAGTCGCTTCTCAATCTCAGTGCGCAGTTGGTGGCGGTGGGCGGCGAGGCGGTCGGCGACCGCGGGGTTTCGGGCCGCGTGCAGCAGGAAGTCGGTCTTGATCAGCAGCCAGTCGCGATCGAGAAGCAAAGTGGCGGTGACCCGTTCGATGACCGCCTCGAGCGCAGGGTTGATATCGCCGGCGGTGAGGGCGTCAGTGACTTGGCCGGCGATGAGCCGAGCGCTCTCGTCGTAGAGGGTGAAGAACAACTCCTCGAGGTTGTCGAAATTGGAGTAGAACGCGCCGCGGGTGTAGCCCGCTGCCGCGCACACGTCGTCGATACGGACCTGACCGAAGCCCTTGTCGGCGAACACCCGGAATGCCGCATCCATCAAGTTGGCGCGGGTTTCCGCGCGCCGTTTCGTCACCCGCGGGAAAGCGCCACCGGGTGGTCGTCGCGGCTGAGCCGAAGACATCGACACTGTTATGCCCACCACATTTCAATACGTTTGTGTATCCGATACATTAGCGTATCAGATGACCCGTTTGGGACCTACACCTTCAGGAGTATCGCCGATGGACGCGGACGCGAACATCCCGCTCACCGAGTACGGCGAGCCCTGGCTGACCGATTTCGGCACGGTCATCTCCGCCGACATCGGCGGGGTTCCTCGCGCTGAGGAGAGCCCTGCCGGGCTGAACGCGTCGGCCCGGTAGTGACTCCAGTTCGGGTGATCCTGGCCGAGGACGACGTGCTGCTTCGCGAGGGTTTGGCCAGCCTGCTTGGCCGTTCGGGTTTCGTCGTGGTGGGGCAGGCCGGCGACGGTGCGCAGCTGCTGGCGCTGGTCCGCGACACCAAACCCGAGCTGGTGGTGACCGACATTAGGATGCCGCCAACCCATACCACCGAGGGACTCGACGCCGCCCAGGTGATCCGCGACGAGTTCCCCGAGACCGCCGTCCTGGTGCTCTCCGCACACGTCGAGGTCGAGCACGCGATGGAGCTACTGGCCAGCGGCCACAGGATCGGCTACCTGCTCAAGAGCCGGGTCACCGACGTGGCCGACTTCATCGACACCCTGGAGCGCATCGCCAAAGGGGCCTCGGTGGTAGACCCTGCGCTAGTGCAGGAATTGGTGTCGGCCCGCCGGCGCGACGACCCGCTCGCGGTCCTCAGTGCGCGCGAGCAGGAGGTATTGGCGCTCATGGCCGAGGGACGCTCCAACGCCGGCATCGCGAATCGAATCTGGGTCACCGAGGGCACCGTCGAAAAGCATGTCAGCAGCATCCTGACCAAACTGAACCTCCACGAGACCGGCGACGACCATCGCCGGGTCCTCGCGGCGATCACCTTCCTCCAGGCCTGATGACCGGGACCGGCGGGCGCACGGGATATGACATCACCTTCCCGCACGTCCCGGGGATTGACGTCGCCGGCACGATCGCCGAACTCGGTGAGGACGTGCAGGGATGGAACGTCGGCGACGCCGTCGTGGCGTTGCTGCCGCTTGATGCCGACGGCGCCGCTGCGGAATACGCACTTGCGCCGGCCGAGGCACTGGCTGCCGCACCGCGGTCGGTGGCTCTTGCCGATGCGGCTGCCCTGCCGGAGGCAGGATTGACGGCCTGGCAGTCCTTGTTCGAGATCGCCGGTTTGACCGCCGGGCAGTCGATCCTGATCAACGGCGCCTCGGGTGCGGTCGGCGCCTACGCAATTCAGCTGGCCAAGCAGGCCGGGGCCGTCGTCACCGCGACCGCAAAGGCACGGGATGCCGATCGTCTGCGCGAATACGGCGCCGACCAAATCGTCGACTACATCGATTACACACAGTCGCCAATCAACGTCGACGGTGCGCCGTTCGACGTGGTGCTCAACCTGGTCAGTACCTCACCGGAGCAGACCGAGACCCTGATCGGTGTCGTCGCCGACGGCGGCTTCCACGTCGCCACCATGACTTCGGGACCTGAGAATCCCGAGCGCCAGGTCCGCACGCAGCGGGTGTTCGTTCGCAGCGACGCCGCGAGGCTCGCTGGCCTCGTCAGCCGCGTCGACAACGGCCAACTGCGCATCGACGTTGCCGACCGCCGCCCGCTCGCACGAGGCGCGGCCGTGCACGACGACTCCGACGCCGGGCGCCTGCACGGCAAGACCATCCTCGTCACCACCGACCAGTAACCCTCGGCCACAACCACATTCATTTCACAAGAACTGGAGCATCGACATGACCACCGCATTCGGACCCTCCACCTGGGGTACCGTCGCCTCGACAATCGCATCGCGATGTCGCCCATGACGCGCAGCCGGGCCTACGGTCCCGGAGCAACCGTGACGGACCTGACCGCCACCTACTACGCACAACGCGCGAGCGCCGGCCTGATCGTCACTGAGGGCACCCAACCCTCGGTGATCGGCCAGGGTACCCCGACACCCCAGGCCTGCACTCCGCTGAGCAGGTAACCGCCTGGCAGCAGGTGACCGACGCGGTCACCGACACGGAACCCGAGCCCACGACTGACCTCGGCACCGAGCACCCGGTCGGTGTCCCTGCGGTGGACGCGAATGGCATCGCCGAGGACCGCGCCGTAGCGGCTGCCGTCGTGGACCGTGCCGACGAGGACGTCGTAGATGCCCGCCACGGCCGACGCGGTGGCGATCCCCCCTGCCATCTCAGGTTCTGCTCGGCGTGATTCCCAACGCGTCAGCGAGAATTTCATACGACTGGAACGCCGCGTCGTCGTAGACCTGCAACAGCACATCGGGGATCGCCGGGTGCGGTGCCGAATTCTCGCTGACCAATTGGATCTGGACGTGATCGGCTCCGGCGTCGAGATGGGCGCGCAGCCCCTGAGCGACCTTCGTCGGTTGGCCGTAGACGGTAAGGGCATCGATCAGCCGGTCACTGCCGTCACCGGCGAGGTCATCATCGGTGAAACCCAGCCGTCGCAAGTTGTTCCGATAGTTCACCAGACCCAGGTAAGGATGTTTGATCCGCGGCCGGGCCAGGGCGCGAGCGCGGTCAGCGTCCGGCTCGAGCACCACCTTCTGTTCTGGCGCCAGCAGCTTCTGCGGTCCGAGCACCATCCTTGCTCGACGGGTGTGTTCGGCACTGACCAGGTACGGCACCGATCCGCCCGTACGGTCACGAGCCACCTCAAGCATCTTGGGGCCCAGCGCCGCCAGCGCGCGTCGCTCCTGGGCCAGCCCGTGAGTGTCGAGATCGTCGAGGAAGGTTTTCAACGTGGCCATCGGCGTGCCATAGCCTTTCGTCTGCTCCGGATGGCCCACGCCAATACCCAGCAACAGTCGATCGGGGAACTGCTGATCGATGCGTCGGTAAGCGGCCGCCACGGTGGCCGCGTCGCCGCTATAGATGTTGTAGATACTGCTACCCACGACCAGATTGTCGGTGGCGCTGAGAATATCGGCGATCCCGGCCAGATCGGGCGGCGGGCCCCCCAACCACAATGCCGTATATCCAAGACTTTCCAGCCTTTTCGCCATGTCGGGCGTTGTTGCATAGGCCGACTGCCATATACCGAACTTCCCTAGTTCCACGTCACACCTCCACGTTGATCAGCAGTACACCACCATCCTGACCGCACGAAAATGGACTTGCAAGTCCAATCTTTGAGTGTGGTTTACGGCCAGCGGCAGTGTCGAGGCGTGCCTTCCCACGTTCCATGCAGAAGCCGCAGACCGGGCTCACGTCGCCTACATGCCGGACACCGCCTGGCCAGAAAAACGGACACCCGCCAGACTCATCCCGGGCTGCCCTACTGCGACCCGGTTCTGATGTCACTTGATTGAGTAACGACACGTCACCAGCGATCCCCAAAACGAGGACTGCGCACCGTCTTCCCGATCCCCACCTGGCGCCTCTCGTGCGCCTTTTCCACATCGCTCACGGTTGGACGGGCACGCGCGCCAGTCGTGGTTGCAGTCTACGCAGACCCACCAGAAGTGCTGATTTGAGCCAGCGGCGACATCAGCTGGGGTGAGTGGTGCGTTTCGGTCGTAGTCCCACTGCTCGGCGATAATGGGGTAGAGCTCGAGCAATGAGCGGCCCGGTGCCGGCTTCGTGTGCTTATTTCCGGACCGCTTCATCCCGCACGGCCGGCAGCCGGGACGTCCAGGCGCGGCCTGCCACTCATGCCCGCAGTCCGGGCACAACCACCACACACGG
>JAVRPF010000065.1:0-3843 GCA_032162385.1 Mycobacterium sp. | reverse complement strand
CGCATGAAGTTCGCGAGGCTGGAGATGCCGACGTAGTCGATGGCGGCGGCGCAGACGTCCGGGGTGAAGGTGACGCCGACCAGCGCGGCGTATCCGCCGTAGGAGCCGCCGAAGATGGCGACGCGATCGCGATCCGCGTAGCCCTGCTTGACCGCCCAGTCGACGGCGTCGATCAGGTCGTCGTGCATCTTGCCTGCGAACTCCCCGATGGCGGCCTTGACGAATGCCTTTCCGTAGCCGGTCGATCCGCGAAAGTTGACCTGCAGCACCGCGTAACCGCGATTGGCCAGAAGTTGCACATCCGGCTCATATCCCCAGCAGTCGCGGGCCCACGGCCCGCCGTGGACCAGCAGGACCATCGGCAATCCGGACGGCTCGACCCCCACCGGCAACGTGAGGTACGAATGCAGGTCGAGACCGTCGCGCGAGGTGATCGTGACCGGTGTCTTCGGCGCCAGCGCTTGGGGATCCAGATGCGGATAGGGCCGGAAGAGCAGCCGGCTCTCGCCCGTGGAGTGGTCGTAGTAGTAGGTGAGGCCGGGATCCCGGTCGTGGATGAAGCTGACGACCCAGTGCTGTCCACTGTCGTCGGAGGAGATGGCGGCGAGATCACCGTCGGACAGTTTCTCGAGGTTCGCCAGCACGGCGGCGAAATGGGAGTCCAGCGGGTGGATTGCCTGGCGCTCGCCGAGATATCGCGCCCCGATCAGTTCCTCGGTCCGCTGATCGAGGATGAGCGGCGGCGCGCCACCGTAGTGCGTGTCGAGGTTGAACGTCGGGTGGCTGTCCACCTCGGTTTCCTGGCCGGTGGCCAGGTCGAGCCGGACCAGGCGGGTCCGGTCGGTGTCGCGGTTGGAACCGAGCCACACGCCGGTCCCGTCCGGCGTGATCACCATCGGATACACGCTCATCGGATAGTCGGTGCCGTCGAACACTACGACGGTGTGCAACGTGGCGGTGCCCTTGTCCCATTGCGACAGTTCGAGATCGCCGTCGGCGGTTACGCGCCGGGGCTCATCGTCCCCGCCGGTGTCCCTTCCCGTCGCTTCCCTCGCCCCGATGTCTTGCACCCACACGTTGAGCCGGTCCTTCCACGGCGCCAGGTAGGCGATCTTGGTGCCGTCCGGTGAGATCGATGCACCAGGCGAGCTATCCGCCGCCCGGCGTGGTCGTGCTCCGGTCGGTGAGTTTGTGAGTCGTTATATGGCTATGGCGGAGATGATTACGAGGTCGCTGGTCCTCCGAAGCGACCGTTGGTGGCTTCCCGGATGGCGCGGTCGATCAGCGACAACGCCTCGCTCTGGGTGACCTCGGTCTCGTCGACGACGACGGCCCTGCTGACGTCCTCATCGATGACGCGGAGCGCGCCGGTGACCGATGCCGCGCAGAGTCGAACGGTCAGGTCGCCTGCAGAAAGACACATCCGTTTGGCGACCACGGGGACGAGCCCTCGTTCCATCTCGTCGTGGACCATCAGGTAGGCGGTGCGTAAGGCAGGCTCCGACGTCGTCATGGTTGCGATCCGCATCGCGCTGATCTCGTCGTCGATGTCCTGCGGTGTCAGTGGGTGTTCGACGACGTCTGCGGCAAGATGGTCCGCGAGTGACAGCTCTGGTGGCCACCGGTCCACCACTGCGAGGAATCGGTCCAATGATTTCGCGAGTACCGGCTCCACGCAGCTCTCCTTCGTTCGGAAGTATCGCCAGATCGTGCGTGTGGAAAGCCCGGCGGCAGAAGCAATGTCGTCACCGCTCGTCCCGGGGACCCCGTGTGCCCAGAACAGAGCACAGGCGTGCCGGGAAACGGCAAGCCGCGCCTCGGTGTTGTCAACGATGGCGACACCTTCCCTGATCAGTGTCACTTAGTGACATGTCTACTGTGTCACTAAGTGACAGGCTCCGTCAAGCGAGCCCATGAGAGGAGCGCCGTGAACACCGAGCAGTTCTGGCGGGACATCGAACGGCACGTGGTGCGCTACGGGTCGCCGTTCGTACCGCGAATCATCATGCGAGCCAACGGAAGTTACGTCTACGACGAAGACGGGAACGCCATCCTGGACTTCACCTCAGGACAGATGAGTTCCCTGCTGGGGCATTCGCATCCCGACATCGTGTCCACCGTCTCGGCGGCGGTGGCCACACTCGACCACCTTTACAGTGGAATGCTCAGCGTGCCGGTGGTGGAACTCGCCAGAACGCTGGCTGCGACACTGCCCGCGCCGCTGAGCAAGGTCCTGCTGCTCACCACCGGCGCGGAGTCGAATGAGGCGGCCATCAAGATGGCGAAGCTCTACACCGGCAAGTATGAGGTCGTTTCGTTCGACAGGTCCTGGCACGGAATGACGTCGGGTGCCGCCTCGGCGACGTTCAGCGCCGGGCGGCGAGGCTACGGACCTCCGATGCCGGGCAATCTCACCCTGCCAACCCCGAATGGCTACCGGTCGCCGTTCCGTCACACCGATGGGACCTACGACTGGAGGTCCGAGCTCGAGTACGGGTTCGCGATCGTCGACGCGCAATCATCCGGCAGCCTGGCCGCGTGTCTCATCGAGCCGATCCTGTCCTCCGGCGGGGTCATCGAACCACCGCCGGGATACTTGCGCCGGCTCAAAGAACTCTGTGTCGAGCGCGACATGCTGTTGATCGTCGATGAGGCGCAGACCGGGATCGGCCGCACCGGCCTGATGTATGCACATCAGCAGGACGGGATCGTCCCAGACCTGCTGACACTGTCGAAGACCCTGGGCGCGGGTCTGCCAGTGGCCGCCGTGGTCACCAGCGAGGAGATCGAAACCGTCTGCCATGACAGAGGATTCCTGTTCTTCACCACGCACGTATCGGATCCTCTTGCGGCGGCCGTCGCGTTGACCGTCCTCACCGTCGTCGACCGGGACGACCTCGTCGACAGGGCCGATGTTCTCGGCCAGATGCTTGCGGCACGACTGACCGGCATGCGCGACCGATACGAACAGGTCGGCGACGTCCGCGGCCGCGGCTTGTTGCAAGGCATCGAACTCGTTTCCGACAAGGCCAGCAAGGCACCAGCGGACAGGCTCGGCGCCGAGGTCACCGCGGCATGCCTCGACCGTGGGTTGCACATGAACATCGTGCAGCTACCCGGCATGGGGGGCATCTTCCGTATCGCCCCTCCATTGACGATTGCCGACGCCGAACTGGATACGGGCCTGGACATCTTGGACGACGCCCTCTCCACCGTCTTGGGGCGCTGATCGAGAAGTCGGCATCACCTCGCGCGCATGCCCTGAGTGCGTCCGCTGCCCGGGCACGTGGCGGGCCTGCCTATGGTCGAACGGTGACGATCACCTACGACGAGGCGCTGCGCGACAAGATCCGGGCGCACCTGCAGGGGCATGACCGGCGTGCCGTGACCGACCCGTCGAAGCGGCATGCGGCCGTCGCGGTGGTGATCGTGGACTCCGAGGTCGGTGAGGACAGGCTGGATTCGGCGCCCGTGGACGACTGGATCGCCGGGCGGCCGATGGGGGCCGGCCTCGACGGCCGCATGGTCGACGTTTCGGGTGGTGCTGCTTTTCTATTGTGCCGCAGAGCATCTCGTCTGACTTCTCATGCCGCGCAGTGGGCGCTGCCGGGCGGCCGCGTGGATCCTGGGGAAATCGCGGTCGACGCGGCGCTGCGGGAGTTGGACGAGGAGGTCGGCATCAGGCTGTCCGACTCGGCCGTGCTTGGCCTGCTCGACGACTATTCGACGCGGTCCGGATACGTCATCACCCCGGTGGTGATCTGGGGTGGCGGACGGCTCGATCCCCGGCCTGCTCCCGACGAGGTGGTGGCTGTGTACCGGGTCGGGCTGCATCAACTGCTA
>JAVRPF010000064.1:0-4299 GCA_032162385.1 Mycobacterium sp. | reverse complement strand
GACGCCCTGACCGGCGAAGCTATCGCCGCAGACCTGCAGGATGCCGCTGGGAAATTCCATGAACTCGCAGAGATCGGTGGCGCCGATGTCGTAATCCGTTGTCGGCGTGCCCGTTCCGGCAGCCGGGCCGTTGCGGATCACCTGTCCCGGCGCCAGCGGACGGAGTATGGGCTCCGGGATGGGCGCAGGCGGATCGGCATAGGCGACAGGCCACGGCAGCACGACGGTGCAGAGCAGCGCTACGGCCGCCGCCCGGATCACAGCTCTGCGGCGAGCAGCTCGGCGATCTGAATGGTGTTGAGCGCGGCGCCCTTTCGCAGGTTGTCGCCGGAAACGAACAGCGCCAGCCCACGACCGTCGGGTACCCCTGGGTCCTGGCGGATCCGGCCGACCAGCGAATCGTCCACGCCCGCGGCGGCCAGCGGCGTCGGCACGTCGACCAGCGTCACGCCGGGCGCACCAGAGAGGATCTCCCGCGCGCGCTCCGGCGAGATCGGCCGGGCGAACTCCGCGTTGATCGACAGCGAGTGCCCGGTGTACACCGGCACCCGCACACAGGTTCCGCTGACCAGAAGGTCGGGGATGCCCAGGATCTTCCGGCTCTCGTTGCGCAGCTTCTGATCCTCGTCGGTCTCACCAGAGCCGTCGTCGACCAACGACCCGGCCAACGGCACCACGTTGAAAGCGATTGGCGCGACGTACTTCTCGGGTGCCGGGAACGTCAGCGCCGAGCCGTCGTGGACCAGTTGCTCACTGTCGTCGACCACCGCACGCACCTGGCCGAACAATTCTTGAACACCGGCAAGGCCGCTGCCGGAGACCGCCTGATAGGTCGAGGCGATCATGCGCACCAGCTGCGCTTCGTCGTGTAGCACCTTGAGCACCGGCATTGCGGCCATGGTGGTGCAGTTCGGATTGGCGATGATGCCCCTGGGTCTATTGCCCGCGTCCCTGTCGAAGTTGACCTCCGACACCACCAGTGGAACGTCGGGGTCCTTGCGGAACGCCGACGAGTTATCGACGACGATCGCGCCTGCGACGGCGAACCGCGGCGCCTGCACGCGCGACATGGTGGCGCCTGCAGAGAACAGCGCGATGTCCAGACCCGACGGGTCGGCGGTCTCGGCGTCCTCGACCTCGATCTCCTGGCCGCGGAACGGCAGTTTCTTGCCCTGCGAACGCGCCGAGGCGAAGAACCGCACCGATGTCGCGGGAAAGTCGCGCTCCTCCAGCAGGCGACGCATCACCTGGCCGACCTGGCCGGTCGCGCCCACTACGCCGATATTGACCATCACATACCCCGTCGCTTCGCTCGCTCCACCATCTGCTAAATTCCGCTCCCCGCGTACACAACCGCCTCTTCTTCGCCGCCGAGACCGAACGCCTCGTGCAGTGCCAGGACCGCCTTGTCCAGCTCGGTGTCCTTGACCAGGACCGAGATGCGGATCTCGGAGGTCGAGATGAGGTCGATGTTGACGCCGACGGCGGCCAGCGCCTCGCAGAACGTGGCGGTCACGCCCGGATGGCTGCGCATGCCCGCGCCGATGAGCGACACCTTGCCGATGTGATCGTCGTAGAGCACTGCGCTGAAACCGATCTCGTTCTGCAGCGAGGACAGCTTCTCCACCGCGCCGGGACCGCTCTCACGCGAGCAGGTGAAGGTGATGTCGGTCTTGCCGTCCTCGACCTTGGACACGTTCTGCAACACCATGTCGATGTTGACGTCGGCGTCGGCCACGGCGCGGAAGACCTTGGCGGCGTAGCCAGGAACGTCGGGCAGACCGACGACGGTGACCTTCGCCTCACCACGGTCGTGAGCAACTCCGGTCAGGATCGCGTCTTCCATTGGGATGTCCTCCATCGATCCTTTGACCAGCGTGCCCGGCCTGTCGGAGTACGACGACCGGACGTGTATCGGAACGTCGTAGCGGCGGGCGTATTCCACGCACCGCAGCATGAGCACCTTGGCCCCGCAAGCCGCCATCTCGAGCATCTCCTCGAAGCTGACGGTGTCCAGGTGCCGTGCGTTCGGCACGATCCGCGGGTCGGCGGTGAAGATGCCGTCCACGTCGGTATAGATCTCACACACGTCGGCGTCCAGTGCGGCGGCCAGCGCGACGGCGGTGGTGTCCGATCCGCCGCGGCCGAGGGTGGTGACGTCCTTGCTGTCCTGGCTGACGCCCTGGAAGCCGGCGACCAGCACGATCAGCCCTTCGTCGAGCGCGGCTCGCAACCGGCCAGGGGTGACGTCGATGATCTTGGCGTTGCCGTGCGTGCCGGTGGTGATCACGCCTGCCTGCGAGCCGGTGAACGACCGGGCCTGGGCACCGAGCGAGTAGATGGCCATTGCGACCAGGGCGTTGGAGATCCGCTCGCCCGAGGTCAGCAGCATGTCCATCTCGCGCGGCGGGGGTGCGGGGCTGACCTGGCGAGCCAGGTCCAGCAGGTCGTCGGTGGTGTCGCCCATCGCCGACACCACGACGACGACGTCGTTGCCCGCCTTCTTGGTTTCGACGATGCGCTCGGCGACGCGGCGGATCCGGTCGGCGTCGGCCACCGAGGATCCACCGTACTTTTGTACGACGAGTGCCACCCGTCCGCCTTTCTGGGTATTTCCGCAGGGGAGTCCTACAAAGGATAGTTGGTTGGCGCACGCGGTTTTCCCCTCCCGTAAGTAGCGTGGGTCACCATGACGGACCGGCGGGCAGGAGCAGAGCGACCCGGGGAAACGAGCCAAGGCAGGACGGCGGAGACGTCCGTCCCGATCCATCCCCACATCGCGGCACGCTGGAGTCCCCGTGCCTTCGACCCGGACGCCGTCGTGACGGGCGCGCAGGTCACCGCCTTGCTCGAGGCGGCCCGCTGGGCGGCGACGTGGGGACGGCGCCAGCCGGTGCGCTTCCTGGTCGGGTTCCGTGGCGACGAGACTTTCACGGCGCTGACCGGCGTGCTCAAGCGCGGCAACCGGTACGCGCACGCGGCGAGTGCGCTGGTCCTGCTGGCTGCCGACGAGGGGCCTGATGAGAGGACCGCGCTGTACTCGGCTGTCGACGCAGGCGCGGCCATGGCCAACATGGCGGTTGAGGCGGTGTCGCGGTCGCTGATCGTGCACCCCATGGCGGGCTTCGACGCCGAGGCGGCCCGCGCGGCGTTCGCGATTCCTGCGGAGGTCCGGCCGCTCATCGTGGTCGCGGTCGGCAGTCTCGGGGACTACTCGGGCGCTCCCCCCGAGATCGTGGAGCGCGACTCGCTCCCGCGTGAGCGGCTCCCGCTCGAGGACGTGGCGTTCGCGGGTACCTGGGGATCTGCGTTCACGCCGGGCACGTCGTCGCCAGCTGTTTGACCTGCGCTTCGAACTGATCGTTGAACGCGGTGACGGCCATCGCCGCCGGGGGCGCTGCGGCACCCGGTGCAGTGTGCTTGCTCTGAACGTCGAAGTCGATACGCGCACGGACGAGTCGATCCGCGGTCTGCGCCATGTCGCTCGCCGGCCCTGTGAGGTCGACCGCCGTGACCTTCGCCGCCCGGTCAGTCAGTCCGTCCGCCCAGGCCCGGTAGTCGAACTCGCTGGGCCCGGTTGCCGCCTCGTAGGACCCGGCTTCGGGGACGTGGGTCTTGGCGTTCAACGCTTCTATCTGAGTCTTGTTGAACGACAGCAGCTCTCGCACGGGAGCACAATCAGCCGAGGACGGGCCGCGGAAGAACACCCACCAGATGCCAGTTCCGATGGCGACGGCCACCAACACCACGACAGTCGTCAGTGGCTTCACTCGTCTCACGCCTCGATGCTGACACAACGGATTACTGGTCGGCCATCTGGCGGCGAATTGCCCGTTACCAGGCCCTCGCTGTGATCTCGAGGCGTTACGTCGCCGCAACACGGCAATCCCGTCTACGTAACAGAAACATTGGTTACTGCCAGTGATCGGCCTATTGGCGGCCGCACCACTCCAGGAGATGTTGATGGATACAGGAACCACCGCGTTCATGCTGTGTTGCATCATCGGCCTCACGCTGATGATTCCCGGGCTAGCGCTGTTCTACGGCGGCATGGTCTCGGTCAAGAGTTCGACCAACATGATGATGATGACGTTCGGCGCGGCGGCGCTCGTCGGCGTGCTCTGGGTGCTGTTCGGCTTCTCGATGGCGTTCGGCACCTCCTACGGAGGCTACGTCGGCAGCTTCACCGAGTTCGCCGGGATGAAGGACCTGCTGGAGTCGCAGACCACCATCTCGGGTCTACCAGTCAGTCTGTTCGCCTTGTTCCAGGCGTTGTTCGCGGCGATCACCGTGGCACTG
>JAVRPF010000063.1:0-3952 GCA_032162385.1 Mycobacterium sp. | reverse complement strand
GGCGCCGCAGTCCATTGCAGCGCCGCCCACACCAAGGCGGCGTTGACCAGGCCACTGATCAGGGCACTGATGGGGAAGGGGATCGAGCCGAGGTAGAGCGGAAGCAGGAAGGCCCCCATCACCGCAGAGAGCACACCGTCGAACGCGAGAACCGCCAGCATGACGAGGCGCGCCCAGTCGGGAGCGCGGGTCGTCAGGTCGGCATGCTGTCGAGGAGCGCTACGAGCGAGCCGACAACCCACTGGAAGTTGTCCAGGCGGTCCTGCTGGTGCTGCAGGTTGGGATCCAGGTCCGGGTCCATCGCCATCCCTCCGTCGCGCCGCTCGTCGATCAGAGCCTACCGCGTCCTGATCTCGCTAACCCAGATTCAGGCCGGCGAGAAGATCGGTCTCCCAACCGCGGTCGTCGCGTTCGCCGGCCACTCCCCCGGCAAGTACATAGTGTTCGGTCGCGACGACAGGCAATGCGACGAGACTCGACAGCGCGCACGCCCGCCCGGCCGGATCCACGCTGACCTGCGTCGCGTGCGCCCGAAGGGCGGCGACCTTGGCGGCCCGGCTTTCGGGTGCGTCGACGACGGCGTCGATCTGGTCGTCGCTGAACCCGTACGGAAACTCGGGTGGCACGATCCAGTCCGCCGGGAGGTCCATCTCGGACAGCTCGCGTAGGCCGGCCGCGATCGCACTGCGAGCCAGCACGGTCCAGTAGAACTTCGGCACCGGCCACGGATCACCCGGGTAGTCCGCTCCTCCCGCTGCGGCGACGGCCGCGGTGGTCACCTCGTAGGCGTGGATGTGGTCCGGATGGCCGTAGCCGCCCTGCGGGTCGTAGCTGACGACGACGTGGGGGCGCAGCTCCCGGATGATCGCGACAAGGGCGCCGACGGCGTCGCTGGGATCGGCATCGACGAACCGCTGCGGACCACGGGGCGGCGTGCCCGCCATGCCGGAATCGCGCCAGCGGCCTGCGCCGCCGAGGAACATCGGCTCGTCCACCCCCAATTCGCGTAAGGCGGAGGATAATTCGCCGATCCGGTAGCCGCCGAGCTGGTCGGCACCGTCGACGGCGAGCCGGGCCCACCGTTCGCCGATCACCTCGCCCTCCTCACCCAGTGTGCACGTCACGACTCGCACGTCGGCTCCGAGCGAGGCATAGTGCGCAATCGTGGCGCCGGTGGTCAACGTTTCGTCGTCTGGGTGGGCATGGACGAAGAGAAATCGTGGAAGCTCCATCCGCACAAGATAGATTCACCCGGTGGCGCGGCGCACCCTTGAGTACGCGTGCGCCGTGCTGATCATGGGACTGCTCGCCGGTGTTGCGGGTGCCGCCACCACCTTGGTGTTGCATGCGATCGAACACCTCACCTATCACTACGACTTCGGCACCCTGCTGACGGGTGTCGGCAACAGCAGCCCCGTGCGTCGCGCGGTCGGTCCCATGCTTGGAGGCGCCCTGGCGGGCTTCGGCTGGTGGGTGCTGCGCCGCCGGGGGGACGTGCCCGGGCTGTCGGCCACCATCGCCGAGCACCGGCCGATCCCACGGCTGCGAATGTCGATCGACGCCGGGCTACAGGTGCTGCTGGTCGGCTCCGGCGCATCGCTGGGACGCGAGGGCGCGCCCCGTCAGCTCGCGGCGGCGTTCGGCGATCTCGGGACGTCGCGACTGTCGCTCACCGCGCGTGACCGCGAGATTCTGCTGGCCTGCGCCGCGGGCGCCGGTCTTGGCGCGGTGTACAGCGTGCCGCTGGGTGGCGCGTTCTTCGCCGCACGCATCCTGCTGGGCACCTGGCATCCGCGCGCGCTGGGCACCGCGCTGATCACGTCGAGCCTCGCCGTTGCGGTGGCCTCTCACGTCACCCATCTCGAGCACCTGCTGACGTGGCCCAACCCGCAGCTGTCCTACCTGTTCGTCATCCTGGCCGTCGCCATCGCCCCGCTGGCCGTCGCGGTCGGCCTGGCGTTCGACAAGGTGATGTCCCTCGCCCGACCGAAGCCGCAGATCCGGTCGTGGGCGCTCATTCCCGCCATCGCGTTCGCGGGGTTGGCCACCGGCATCTGCTCGATCTGGTGGCCGGAACTGCCGGGGAACGGCCGCAGCATCCTGACGATCAGCGTGAACGCCGGCCTGACGCTGGGCGGGGCGGCGACCATCCTCATCCTGAAGCCGCTCCTGACCGCGCTGTTCCTGCGCACGGGCGCGGTCGGCGGCATGATCACGCCCGCCTTGGCGACCGGCGCGGCCGCGGGCTCGGTTGCCGCCCTCGCCCTCAACCACCTGGCCGGGACCGACATCCAGGTCTCCGCGGTGTCGTTGACGTGCGCGGCGGGCGTCCTGGCCATCACCCAGCGCGCACCGGCGTTCGCCGCGCTGTTCGTCTGGGAGCTCGCCCGGCCGCCCTACTGGCTGCTGATCGTCTTCCTGGTCGCCGCCTTCACCGCGCACG
Source organism: Mycobacterium sp. (assembly GCA_032162385.1). GTDB lineage: Bacteria > Actinomycetota > Actinomycetes > Mycobacteriales > Mycobacteriaceae > Mycobacterium. The sequence continues at coordinate 1,509 of JAVRPF010000063.1, read as the reverse complement.
GCATCCGGCTGCTCCGCGAGCAACATTGGCCTGAGCGACGACATGTCGTTACTTGAGCAAAGAGCGACACCACAGCAGGGGACACGTCGAAGGCCACCGGTGCGACCGACTCGACCAAGGATGCGGCGAGCGGAGCTCAGGACGCCTCGCAGTCGGCGTCCGGCGCGGCGGGTTCGGCGAGTCAGTCCGCGACGGACGCGACCACCAAGTCGTCGACCGACACGACTGACTCGAGCACATCTTCGGCGATGTCATCAAAAGGTGACACCACCACGAAGGGCGACGCCTCTGGCGACACCAAGGGTGACGGCGGCGCCAAGAAGTCGGGTGACAAGGGAGGCAAGTCCGGATCCGACGGCAAGGGCTCGAACCACGCGGAGGGGGCCAACTGTTGTCGTCAGCTATTGCGGAACCTTGACCCAGTTGCCTGCGTCGCCGACGATGCCGACCGGCACCGCGCCCGACAGGCCGACGTTCTGCACGCTCGGTCCGGAAGCCACGATCGTGGTGTCCTGCAGGATCGGCAGCACGGTGGACATGTTCCACAGCCGCGGCTCGACGGCCGTGAGCACGTCGCCGATGGACTGGCTGCCGTCGAGCGCGGCGTCGATGTTCGGCTGAATGCTGCGGTCGCAGATGCCGGTCAGGTTACTGGGAACCTGGACGAGCTGATCCGGCTCCGCGGGAGGCGTCGTCGCCGTCGGGGTGGTGGTGGCCGTCGGGGGCGGTGCGGTCTTCGTCGTGGTGGGCGTCGATGGTGGGCCAGACGTCGGGGTGCTGGTGGACGGTGCGGTCGACACCGCGGTCGCCTCGAGTGCCGGGCAGCCGAAGCGCGACGCCAGTGCAGTGGCGAGGTCGCCGCCGGCCTGACGCCAGCCGACGATCGCATCGACCCGGTTCTGGGTAAGGGCGTCGCCGTACAGCGCCGGTGGATCGAGCGCGAGCACGGCCGTCGCGATGCCCACGCTGCGCAGCTGGTCGGCGGCCGTGTTGGCGACGGCCACCGACGTTGGGTCGTTGGCGGCGACACCGATCACGAACGTCAGCTGTTGGCCGTCCTTGCTGATGCGACCACGGGTCGGGGGCGGCGAGCCGGGCGTCGGTGGCGGCATCGGACTGGTCGTCGAGGCCTCCTGCTCGACGGTGTAGCCACTGGCACGCAACAGATCCAGCGCTGCCTCTCGAGAGTGGGCGGGCGGCGAGGTGGGAACGTAACCCGGATCAGACGGCGAGCGCACCTGAGCCTGCGCGAGGGTGACCGTGTTGTCGCTGCCCGCGCCGACCGCGGCGAGCAGGTCAACGTCGAGCAGACCGAGAATCGCCTTGCGCACCTGAGAGTCCTGCAGGTTGGGCTGCTGTGCGCGCAACGTCACCTGCATGACGCGCGGGGTGACGATGCGCGCGGTGCGGACGTCGGGGATCGCACCGAGCTGGATGAAGGCCGCCTGACCGCCGTGCACCTGCGCGACCTGTGTGTCGCCGTTGCGGATCGAGACGGCGAGCACCGCG
>JAVRPF010000062.1:0-2572 GCA_032162385.1 Mycobacterium sp. | reverse complement strand
ACGGCCACCCGATCCCATTGCTGGCCACCGACAGTTCCGACGTCCAGGTCGGCGGGGTGCGGTACCGCGCCTGGCAACCGCCGAGCGCACTGCACCCGACCATCACCGTCGACGGGCCGCTGCGCTTCGAACTCATCGACGCCGGCACGGGGATGTCGCGAGGTGGCTGCACGTACCACGTGTCCCATCCCGGCGGCCGGTCCTACGACAACCCACCCGTCAACGCCGTGGAAGCCGAGTCCCGCCGCGGCAGGCGCTTCGAAGCGACCGGTTTCACACCGGGTCAGGTCGACATGTCCGACATCCGCGAGAAGCAGGCCCGCCAGTCCACCGATGTGGGCGCGCCGGGGATCTTGGATCTGCGCCGGGTGCGTACCGTTCTGCGTTGATGGTTCTTCGCGCGAGTGGCTCACCCGAGCCGACCCCTGCCGTCGGCGATGCCGACCGTCGTCTGAAAGTCGGCGATGCCGACAACGTGCTGGCCGGATACCGCGCAACGCGCGCCCAGGAGACGCTGTTCGACGTCCGGGGTGGGGCGGGCACCGGCTACGACGAGTTCGTCGACGCGGCGGGCAACGTCCGGCCGGCGTGGCAGGAACTGGCCGAATGCGTAGGGGAGCGGGGTCGCGGCGGCCTGGCCCGGCTGCAATCGGTGGTCCGCGGGCTCGTCGACAACGACGGCATCACGTTCGTGCAGGCCGACCGGCACGGCGACGCCATCACCAACGGCGACGGCACGGCGGTGCCCGGCCCGTGGCATCTCGACGCACTGCCGCTGCTGATCTCGGCGTCGGACTGGGATGTCCTCGAGTCCGGCCTGGTGCAGCGTTCCCGATTGCTCGACGCCGTGCTGGCCGACCTGTACGGGCCGCGCCGTTCGATCACCAGCGGCGCGCTGCCTGCGGCGTTGCTGTTCGCCCATCCCGGTTACGTCCGGGCCGCCCGCGGCATCGACGTGCCGGGGCGCCACCAGTTGTTCCTGCACGGCTGCGACGTCAGCCGCGCCGCGACGGGCGAGTTCGTGGTGAACGCCGACTGGACGCAGGCGCCGTCGGGGGCCGGCTACGCAATGGCCGACCGACGCGTGGTGGCGCACGCCATACCCGACCTCTACGAGCGCATCGGCCCGCGGCCCGCCTCACCGTGGGCGCAGGCGCTGCGGCTGGCGCTCATCGACGCCGCGCCCGAGTCCGCCGAGGAGCCCGTCGTGGTGGTGCTGAGTCCTGGCATCCACTCCGAGACTGCGTTCGACCAGGCGTACATCGCCAGCGTGCTGGGCTTCCCAATGGTGGAGAGCGCCGACCTCGTGGTCCGCGACGGCAAGTTGTGGATGCGCTCGCTCGGCACGCTCAAGCGGGTCGACGTGGTGCTGCGCCGCGTCGACGCCGAATACGCCGACCCACTTGATCTGCGCGCGGACTCGCGGCTCGGTGTCGTCGGGCTGGTCGAGGTGTTGCGTCGCGGGGCGGTGACCGTGGTCAACACGTTGGGCAGCGGCATCCTGGAAAGCCCAGGGCTGCTTCGCTTCCTGCCCGAGTTGGCTGAGCGACTGCTCGGCGAGACGCCGCTGCTGAACACCGCTCCTGCTTACTGGGGCGGCATCGACGTGGAGCGGTCGCATATGCTTGCCCGCCTGTCGACGCTGCTGATCAGGCCGGTCACCGGTGGTGATGCGATCGTCGGGCCGGCGCTTTCGACCGCCCAGCGCGAGGACCTCGCCGCGCGGATCGGAGCCACGCCCTGGCAGTGGGTGGGCCAGGAGCTGCCGCAGTTCTCGTCGGCACCGACGGACCTGCACCCGGGCGGGTTGTCGGCGGGCAGCGTCGGCATGCGGCTGTTCACCGTCGCCCAACGGGGTGGTTTTGCCCCGATGATCGGTGGGCTCGGTTATCTACTGGCGCCTGGCAATGCCGCTTACAAGCTGAACACCGTTGCGGCCAAGGATATCTGGGTTCGCACGCCGACTCGGGTGACGGCCGAACGGATCCCGCCGGCGTCCGTGGATCTACCCGCGATGATGACGCCAAGCCCGACCCGCGCGGTCAGCTCGCCTCGCGTGCTGTCCGACCTGTTCTGGCTAGGGCGCTACGCCGAGCGGGCGGAGAGCATGGCTCGGCTGCTCACCGTCACGCGCGAGCGCTACCACGAGTTCCGGTACCGCCGGGAGCTGGCAGGCAGCGAGTGCGTGCCGGTGTTGCTGGCCGCGCTCGGCGAGATCACCGGCACCAACACGGGAGCCGACGGCGACGACGCCGAGATGGTGGCCACAGCACCGACCACGCTCTGGTCGCTCACCGCGGATCGGCACCGCCCAGGCGCGCTGGCGCAGTCGGTCGAACGCCTCGGCCTGAGCTCGCGCGCGGTGCGCGACCAGATGTCCAACGACACCTGGATGGTGCTGGCCGCGGTGGAGCGCGCGGTGGTGCACCCGTCGGGTGGGCCGCCTGAATCACCAACCGAGGGCGAGGCCTACCTGGCGACCGCGCACAGCCAGACGCTCGCCGGAATGCTGGCCCTGTCCGGGGTGGCCGCCGAGTCGATGGTGCAGGACGTCGGCTGGACGATGATGGAC
>JAVRPF010000061.1:0-3180 GCA_032162385.1 Mycobacterium sp. | reverse complement strand
GCGTAACTGCCTTCGCCGCCGCGCCGAAGGATGCTGCGCATCAAGGGTCTTCGCGACTTGAGCATGGTGGTGTAACCCATGAGTTCATGATTGAGTCCGGTGAGTCCGACATCGAATTCGACGGTTTCCGAGTTGTGTGGAGACTTGATCCAGCCAAAGCCGATGAAGTGATCGGCGACCTGAGCGTTCTCGAAGACAGCAATCGCCCCGGCCATCAGTACGTCGATATCTCAGAGCCCACGGACACTCTCGTCCTCTCCCGAGATGAGTACGTCAAGCAGTCGTAGAACGAGCAGTGAATCGCCTGGTTGCGGTGGAGGCTTGGGCATTTGGATTTCGAACAGGGTTTGGTCGGTCCGTTTCGTAGCGAAGAAGATGGCTTAAAACTCTGCGGGCGGTAGGTCGTGGAGCTCGCCGTGTAGCTGGCTATTGTTGTGCTAGTGCTAGTGCTCCGCGCTAGGGGTCGCCTGGTTCCCTTGAGGCCGCGGCGGCTAACCGCGACCGAAATGAAGAAGTGGAAAATCCGCACTTCCGTTGAGCGCCCATCGGGTCGACAACGATCTCTACGTCCTTACCGGCGCAGCGTGGCGGCTGAACTTCCGCGATGGTGCAACCGCCGAGGTCGTGCACGCCGGGAAGACGACGACGATGCGCGGCGAACTCATCGAAGACACGCCGGTCGTCGCCGATCTGACCTGGCGCTGCGCCGAGTCCTATGGCGTGAAGGGCGCACAGCGCGTGATGGGATTGAAGTTCCGCGATCCGCGAATACCCACACCCGAGGAGCTCACCGAGGCGGTCGACGCGAATCACCTCACCGCAATCCGGTTGACCCCCACCAAGTAGCAGCCACCGGGGCGCGAGCTGCCCGGGCGCCAAACGGCGAGGCCCCGTCGAATTCGCTCCGAGGTTGGCATCTTGGTGCCCTACGGGACGACGCCAAGGTTCCGCCAAGATCGACACCGCACCCTTTCGTCATCGGACACACGAACACGTCCATCGAAAGGGGAACCGACATGGCCGAGAACTCGCACGACACCAGGGCCGTTCTTGGCCAGGACGATTCGCGGACTGCGCGGCCGATCGCACAGCGACCTCAGATGTGGGTCTTCGCGCTCGCCGCGATGGCGCCCGCCGATCGAGGTGACCTGAATGAAGTGCACTGTCCGTCCGTTGTCGCGGTGACGTCGGCAAAGTTAGTATCGGCGCTAGTTGAGGCCAACGAGAACCCTCGCTTCGAGAAGCCGACTTCTGGCAGGCTGAGGGCCACTGATCAGGAAGAGGCGAACCCGTGGCACAACACACGCGTGCGATCGTCGAGAGGCTCTACAAACGAATCGGGGCCGGCGACATCGAGGGCGTCATCGACCTTCTCTCGGACGATTTCAATTGGGATATCCCGGGCGACACCGAGACCGTTCCCTGGCTTGGCAAACGTGACACCCCGCAAGCGGTTCGGGAGTTCTTCGCCCTCATGGGGGCCCACGTTGACCGCCAGGCGATGGACATAAACCGCATCGTGGTCGATGGCCAGGATGCGGTCGTGCTCGGCCGGGCCGCCGTCAGCGTCCGGGCAACAGGGAAATTGATGGACACCTTGTTCGCCGTCCACATCGTCGTCGACGACGACGGGCACATAAACCGGTTCGTGATGTTCGAGGACTCGTGGCACGTCTCGGCCGCCATGCGCCCATAGCCGCCCGAATCGGAGCGGTCGTCGGCACCGTCGGCGCCGCCAACCTCTGCACGATCCACACCGAGACCCCCGCCTACACCATCGACATGAGCTTCCCGGCCGACTACCCCGAGAAACGGGCGCTAGCCGACGTCCTCACGCGGCAGCAGGACCAGTTCGTCACGACGGTCGAAGAGCCGCCCGCCCGCGACGTTCCGAAGGCGCTCGCCATCAAGCCGACGAACGTACCGCTCGGGCACTCCAGGGCTCGGCACCGAGAGCCTGGTGCTCGAGGAGTACGTCAACAACTGCCGGGCGCCCCCGTGAACGAGAACCTCATCGGCGCGGACATGTACAAGAGCTTCGCCCTCACCGACGCAGTGATCTTCTACATCGGCCAGGGCATGTGGGCCATCGAAGCCGCTGGGCCGCAGCAGGTCTCGGTACCCCGCCGCGAATTCGCGTCGATCCTGGCCTGACGCCGCGCGCGACCTATTGACTCCCGCCGTACTCCAGCGCCGGCTCGGTCGAATCCGCCCGACCCTTGCTCGAAATGGTCAGCCGGTCGGGCCGCACCTGATACAAGGCGCCGTCGGCCGGGTTCGTGGCGTCGAACCCGCCACCCGCCGGGACCGCGTTGGCAAGCTGCAGGTTGGCACCGTCGCTGAGGCGTTCGCCGTGGTAGTAGTAGCTGCCCGACGCTGTCTCACACACCACCGCCAGCGACGACGCCGTTCGGATGGCCGCCGCGGGCGTACTCCCCTCGTCGCACCGCGCGGCATGACCGACGAAGCCCTGCGCGTCCGTGTCCGACATACCCGCGATGGGGGCCCCACTGGTCGACGGTGACGTCGTGGTCGACGGCGTCGTCGTCGTGGTCGACGGCGTCGTCGTCGTGGTGGGCGTCGTCGTCGTCTCATCGGAAGAGGGCGGTGCGGTGGTAGTGACCGTCGTGGTCGACGGCGGCGGCGCAGCGAGCGGGCTCTGCGGCTCGGAGCCGCCACTGCCGCCGGTCATGACGATCGCGCCGGCGAGCACCGCCGCCAGCGCGAACATGGCGATCGTCCCGACCAACAACGCCACCTGCGTCCTGCTGAAACGAGACCGCCTGATCGGCCCCGACGGCGACGGCGACGGGACGGGCGGATACGGCACGTAGCCCGTCGAGGTGGGTCTCGCCGCCATGGCAGGGAACTGCCGCGTGCCCGTCGAAGCAAGGGGAGTCGGGATGACGGGCGGGGGAAGGGGTGCGCGGTCGTGTGCGGCGGCTGCGGCCGCCCTGGCCAGCTCACCCGCTGACGCATACCGGTCGGCGGGATTTTTGGCCATGCCCTTCTTGACGACGTCGTCGAACGCCGGGCTGATTCCCCGGCGCTCAAGACTCGGCCGCGGCGGCGGCGCGAACATGTGCGCGCTCATGACCTGCCGCAGGTCGCCCGCTTCGAACGGAGCCCGACCGGTGAGGCACTCGTAGAGCAGGCAGGTCAACGAGTACACGTCCGACG